>NZ_JBSSCZ010000006.1:0-123743 GCF_054060215.1 Thermostichus sp. OS-CIW-30
TAGAAAGACGCAGCGGCATTATGACAAGCATCTGTATAAAGAGAGGCATTTAATCGAATGCTTTTTTCATAAGTTAAAGCAGTACCGGCATCTATTTTCTCGTTTTGACAAATTGGCCAGGAACTTCTTGAGTTTTCTCTATCTCGTCAGTGCTCTCTTTTGGCTCAAATGAAAGATCAACACAACCTAGTGATCCCCTCTTAGGCCAAGAGGGCAGTCGCCTTGGCAAGAGCCTCCTCCCGCAGCAGAGCGGCTTTATCGGTGCGCTCCCAGGGCAGATCCAGGTGAGTTTGCCCGAAGTGACCATAGACCGCTACATTTTGGTAGAAGCGTCCCCCCCGTTGGCGGGGCAGCTCCCGCAGTTGGAACTGGGCCAAAATGGCTGCCGGCCTCAGATCGAAGTGGCGCTGCACCAGCCGCAACAGCTCTTCGTCGGGGATGCGCCCTGTGCCAAAGGTTTCCACCAAAATGTTGATGGGGCGGGCTACCCCAATGGCGTAGCTCACCTGCACTTCACATTTTTGCGCCAAGCCAGCTGCCACGATGTTCTTGGCCACGTAACGAGCCGCATAGGCAGCGCTGCGATCCACCTTGGTGGGATCCTTGCCGGAGAAGGCCCCGCCCCCATGGCGAGAATAGCCGCCGTAGGTATCGACGATGATCTTGCGTCCGGTCAGGCCCGCATCTCCCTGAGGGCCGCCGATGACAAACTTGCCGGTGGGATTGGTGAGGAAGCGGGTGTGGCTATCCGGCTTGATGGGCAGCTCGGCAAACACCGGCGTGACCACTGCCTCCCAGAGATCGGCGCGGATCCGCTCTTGCACCGCCGCCTCTTCCGTAATGGCGCCAATCGTGGGTGTGTGCTGGGTGGAGATGAGCAGGGTGTGAATGCCCACCGGGCGACCTTCCTCATAGGCCACAGTCACCTGCGTTTTGCCATCCGGGCGCAGATAGGGCAAGGTGCCGTTTTTGCGAACCGTGGCCAACTGGCGGCTGAGGCGGTGGGCCAAGCTAATGGGCAAGGGCATCAACTCGGGAGTTTCATCGCAGGCAAAGCCAAACATCAACCCCTGATCCCCGGCCCCGACCAAGTCGAATTGATCTTCCTGGGAGCCGCGACTTTCCAGGGCCATGTTCACCCCTTGGGCAATATCGGGAGATTGCTCATCGAAAGCCACCAACACCGCGCAGCTTTCGGCACAAAACCCATTCTTGGCATCGGTATAGCCAATTTCGGCCACCTTGTCCCGCACCAGACGGGTGAAGTTGACCTGCGCTTGCGAGGTGATCTCCCCGGTCAACAAAACCAGGCCCGTATTGACCACCACCTCGGCGGCCACCCGACTGAGGGGATCCGCCGTCAAGAGGGCATCCACGATGGCATCGGAGATCTGATCGCAGATTTTGTCGGGGTGCCCCTCCGTCACCGACTCCGAGGAAAACAAAAACGACTTGGACAACGAACCTTCTCCTTAAAGCTAGAACTGAGAACCTGAACAAAAAACAATGCTCACCCGCTCGTTCATCATCCGTGGGAGAAAGAGCCAACCAGGGATCCCCAGGTGCTCCGCACCAGCCCCAACTCAGCCAGAGGAAAGGCCCAGCAACCAGCAAGCGTTCTGCACCGCTGACGCACCAGCACTGCCGCGAAGGCCTTGCCCCGCTGCCGCGACCAGAGCTATGGGAGCTGCTAAAGGATAAAGTTGCCAGAAAAGTCCCCCGCCAAAGAGGGCTATCCTCTAGAGAAAACTTTATTGCCTTTATCTTTCGGTTACTGACTAACCGCAGGAATTGGCACCGTAGCGGAGGCTTCCGCCGGGTTGCCGCAGCTTCATTGGGCCTGGTCCCTCAGTCTGCTCTGGATAAAGAACGGAACTTGTCCCTATAGTACCCCCAACCTCCGCCCATTTGTCAAAAAAATAAGCTGTGGGCGGCTTCAGCCAAACAGACCCTGCCACCAGTCTGTCCCCTGAGCGGCTTTGAGAAAGAATGCGCCGGCCAAGCCCAGGGGGGAGAGAACGCCGAGAAAGCCAACTGTCCCCAATCCCCAAGCCAAGCGGTGCAGATGCTTTTTGTCGGCAGGATTTGGCGTCGTTTCGGCTGAGATGGCCAACAGGGATCCCAAGGCTGCCAATAGGGATCCCCCCAGACCTGCAAAGTAGCTGGGCGCTAGCCACGGTTGCAACTCGGCGGCAGATACGACTTGGATGCGGGGCAAGACTTGAAAACACCCTATTGCCAGCACTGCCCAGATGAAGCAGTACATTAGCAGGCTATCTCGGAAAGCGGCAGCCGGTTCTCTCATATCCCAGCCGAATGAAACCGGATTAGGATAAAGGCGGTTCACTGTGGGGAACTTGGGTTTGCCCCGACGGTCGCGCCAGTGGTGCAGTTCCCCTCAGCCTGTGTGGCGAATCTCGATTCCTTTTGATTATGGCCCAACCCGCCCTGTCTGGCTGGCCTGCACCGGCTTCGGGATCCCAGCCCCTGCCCCCCTCGACAACAGAACTTGAGGCTGCTTGCGATAGCTCACCGGGCACAGAGGCTGACCCAAACTGGCGGCACCGCCAAAGAATGCAAAAACGCCAGCAGCGGCAGCGGCAGCGTCTGTCGGGCATGCGAGATGACAAGGGCTTGATCATCGTACACACCGGGCAGGGCAAGGGAAAGACCACGGCTGCCTTTGGCATGATCTTCCGCGCCCTCGGCCAGGGATTGTCGGTGGGGGTGGTGCAATTTATCAAGGGGGCCTGGGATCCAGGAGAAGCCAAGCTATTGCGGAAATTGGCCGAGCATCCAGAGCTGGGCCTGGGGAAAATAGCTTTTTACGCCATGGGAGAGGGCTTTACCTGGGAAACCCAAGACCGGGAGCGAGACATCGCCCATGCACAGGCGGCCTGGGAAAAGGGGCGGGAGCTGTTCACCAGCGGGGAGTTTCAGTTGGTGCTTCTGGATGAGATCAATGTCGCCCTCAAGTTGGGATATCTCTCGCCGGACAGGGTGTTGGCCGGGCTAGCGGAGAAACCGGAGCGGGTTCACCTGATCTTGACGGGGCGGGGCGCGCCGGCAGCGTTGATCGACCGAGCCGATCTGGTGACGGAGATGACTTTGGTCAAGCATCCCTTCCGTGACCAGGGGATCAAGGCGCAAATCGGCATCGAGTTCTAACCCTTGGGCAGGAAAGATGGCCATTCTGCTGGCGGCGGCAGCAAGCGGCAGCGGCAAAACCACCATCACTCTGGCTCTGTTGGCCGCTCTGAGGCGACGGGGCCTGCGCATCCAACCTTTCAAGGTGGGGCCGGATTACATTGATCCTCTGTTTCACACGGCGGTGAGCGGGATCCCCTGTCGCACTTTGGATCCCTTCTTGACCGACGAGGACTTTGTGCAGCGCTGCTTTCGCCACCATTGCCAGGGCAAGGATGGAGCCATTGTGGAGGGGGTAATGGGCCTCTTCGATGGACGAGCGCCGGGATCCCTGCCCCTCCCCGAGGGCGGAACGGAGCCTTTTTTTGCCAGCAGCGCCCATGTGGCCCGCCTGCTCGGGATCCCTGTGGTGCTGGTGATCGATGGCAGTGGCATGGGAACGACGGTGGCCGCCTTGCTCTACGGCTTGAGCCGCTGGGATCCCCGCCTCTCCATTGCCGGGGTGATCTTCAACCGGGTGGCCTCGGAGCGGCATGGACAAATCTTGCAGCAGGCGGCGGCTGCAGTGGGGATCCCGGTCTTGGGCCAGTTTCCCCGGCGGGAGGATTTGCGGTTGCCCAGCCGACACCTGGGGTTGGTGCCTGTCTCAGAACTGGATCACTTCCCCCACTGGCAAGCTGCCTGGGCCGAGCTGGCCGAGCAACACGTCAATTGGGATAGCCTATTGCCCCTCATTCGGAGGCTTCCTCCAGCGGTAGGAGAGCTGTGGCCAGGGATCCCCCCTCTCACCGAAAGGACTCCGCCCCGCCGCTGCGAACAGGTACGGGTGGCGGTGGCCCAAGACCACGCCTTTAACTTCTACTACGCCGACAACTTGGATCTGTTGCGGGCCTGTGGAGCCGAGCTGCTGGAGTATTCCCCCCTCCAGGTGGGGCTATGGCCACCGGAGCCCTGCGACGGCGTGCTGCTGGGGGGAGGGTTCCCGGAATTGTTTGCAGCACCTCTATCTGAGAGGATTAACCAACAACCTCCCCCGCCCACCCACCCACCCCTCTACGCCGAGTGCGGCGGACTGATGGTGCTGGGCCAATCCCTTACCGATTTTCAGGGAAAGACCTACCCGATGGCCGGGCTGTTGCCCATCACAGTAGACATGGCCAACCGGCTATGTTTGGGCTACCGCGCAGCTGCGGTTTTGCGCCCAACCCTGCTGGCCCCAGCCGGGGATCGCCTGCGCGGGCATGAATTTCACCGCTCCCGCAGCACCCCCATCTCCCCCAGCCCAATCTACAGCTGGGGATCCCCCGCCCAGCTTCAACAGGAAGGATGGGCCACCGAGCGTCTTCACGCTTCGTACCTGCATCTGCACTGGGGATCCCGTCCTGATTTGGCCCTGAGATTATTACAGAACTTCTTAAGAATCTCGAAAGGGGATCCCTAAAAAACCGTGCCATCGCTGAGCAGTTGGATGGGAGGGGAAGCATCTGGCCTAAGCTGGGCCGCTATTTGCCGTCCTGCCGTCCAGGTTCCCCCTTGCAGTATCTTCACCAGGGGCAACTCTTGGGCAGAGCAGCCAAGCCTTTCCCGGATTAAGGAGGCAACTTGATCCAGCAAAATCACCGTCAGGGCTCGCCACTCCACAATCACCGTCGAATCTGGGGGATGCGGTTGCTGCCCAATCTCCGGCTGCTTGAGCTGGATCACCCCCAAATCCACAAACAGCCCCCCGTTGCGATACTCCGCCAAACCCGTCAGCTCATCCAAACCCCCGATTGGGATCCCCTCCTGCTGCAACGGCTCCAGCAGGGAATAGATCATCCACTGCAACAACTTGTGAAAAGGCACCCAATGGCTCCCCGGCTCTGTTTGGGGCAGGTGGGGATAGGGCCAGACATCCCCCAGAGGGATCCCGGCCAGCGAGACTCGCCCAGGCCAAATGGAGCTAAACCCCCTCTGAACTGCCTGGAAGACCTGTGCTGCTTTGATCCCACCGCTGGGATCCTCAGGCTGGATAGCGTCCCACAACCGGCCAGGACGGGGAAGATTGTGACCAGATCCAAAGTAATGAGGTTGAGCCCGCAAAGTTTGTGCCAACCTTTGCAGCAGTTGCCAGCGCCCCTCCAGTCCCAGTAAAGGATTTTCCGGCCCCACCTGGAAAGCTGCTGCCAAATCAGCCAAGGTGATCCGCTCCAGGCCCGCCGCATCCACCTGCAGAGGCTGCTGGGGATCGCTGGAAAACCCACCTTGCCAGAACCAGTCGAAACTGGCCAAGGCCAAACCTTCGGAACGACCCACCACCGTCTGACTTTCTGGATCCCAGTACTTCCAGGCAGAGCCTGCGCCTGCGTCCAGCAACACGCTGACGATGGCCAGATCCCACTTGCATCGCAGCCGCTCCAGCGGATCCATGTCTTTAAGTCGATTTTCCAAACGGGCTAGGCGCTCCCCGGATCCCACCTGAAAATGTTGCCAGCGGCTGTGGAAGGGAATTTCCCCGTTGGGATAATGGGCCCGCATTGTGGTGATCACATAGTCGGCTACGGATCCCAGCCGGTTCAGGTCGAGGCGAAAATGCTCTGATTCACCGGCCAAAACCCTTTCCAATAGCAACCGACAGCGATCCCGAATGGCTTGGGGACTCTGCAAATAAACCACTCGTTTTTCCAGATCAACAGGTGTCAGCATCAAGCCGTTCCTTCTCAATTGTCCATGCCGAGAATTTTCTCAGCATAATCGGGCGGGAACCCACCTTGATCTGCGTTCGTCTGCAAGCCTTGGCCCACTTGACACTCCCGCCGGTCTCTTGTCAAAAGACCGCGTCTTACTTCGCGATCGGTGAGACCCTTGCAAGAGAAAGCTTTGAAGCAACTGTCCTGCTGACACGAGCAGCCCTGAGCCATTTTGAGAAAAGACTGGGCCAAGCACTGGGTGAGGATCCAGATAGATAAGAGCATTGACTCGAGGTAAATTTTGATGTCTTTGTTAAGAGAAGTGTTGAATACTACATTTCACTGAGGTAGACTTCGCCTACTCTGTGGCCTTAATCACTTCCTTGAGGGATTGTCGATTGTTATGATAGATGTAAACCTAGCTCTAAGCATAAATTACTAGTTAGGTCATTTGCAGCTAGGCGGAGCCCCACAGAGGCCAATTCATTAGGGAGGAGTGTGATGTTCACACGGTTGGCGGAACAATACCGCAGCTATGTTCAAGATCTGGTGATGAGTTTGCAGGCTCTGGCCATCGTTTTGGAGAAGCGGGGCTACCCAGCCTCTTGCTACACCTGTGGTACGTCTTTCGAGAGTGCCTCGTTTATGGTCAGCTTACGAGAGGGGCACCTGATTCGCTTTTTGGTTTCCGAATGCTCCATTAGCTGGACAGAAATGCGGGATGACCGAGAGCTCATGAAATTGGAAGGAGCAGAGGCAATTCGCCAACTGCAGGAGCTGGCAGAGCTTATCAAAGATGAGCTGTTGGTCGCCGCCACGCCGGCTGAAGCTCTGGTGGCCAGCACCTGATCCTGGCAGGCCCTAGGTCTGCTCAAACCCAAGCCGTAGCCGATTGGACAACTAAGCCTAACCTTCTAGGCCGCTGCTTTGGAGATTTTTCCCCTGTTGAGGAGTAAGGGTGGAATAGGGATCCCCCTCGACGGAGTGGCAGTTGGCCGGCTGCCCATGCCGCTTGTATGGGGATCCCAGATGACCCGCTCTCCCAGCTTGTATCTGGAGTGGTTTGTGGCGGCAAAGCCTCTCTGAGTAAAGTCTGAGTAAGGTGTCACCGCTGCCAGGGATCCCCTGTTGACGGCTTTATCTTATAACTCTGACC
This sequence comes from Thermostichus sp. OS-CIW-30, assembly GCF_054060215.1. Lineage (NCBI taxonomy): Bacteria > Bacillati > Cyanobacteriota > Cyanophyceae > Thermostichales > Thermostichaceae > Thermostichus > Thermostichus sp. OS-CIW-30. Next base: position 6,973 of record NZ_JBSSCZ010000006.1, read on the forward strand.
CAATACCCCCAAGGGGATTCGAACCCCTGTCGCATCCGTGAAAGGGATGTGTCCTAGGCCTCTAGACGATGGGGGCGCTCTCCGACAAGGCGATTCTAATCCTAAAGAAGGATAAGTAAGCTTGTCAACCTTTTAATCTGCATCCCCAGACCCACGCCCTGCCAAGTTCAGAATCAAGATCCCCAGCAAAGCCAGGCTCAGCAGGCTGGCAATCACAATCGGTTCATCTGGGATCACGTCCATCTTGGCTTCACCTCACCACATCACAAAGAGCCACACCTCAGACCCGTTCCACATCCCAGAAGAAGAGGGATCCCGCTATAACCACCCCGTCTCCTTGCTGCTCTGGCTGGCTCACACCCCATCGAGCCCCGTACGGAGGCGGGCCGGTGAGTCGTCCTGAGCAAAGCATCCATCCAGTGGCTTAGACTACACTAGTAAGGGCTGACCCATCGTTTGGACTGGCATGATTCCCACCGTTATTGAGCAATCTGCGCGAGGCGAGCGCGCCTTTGACATTTACTCGCGTCTCTTGCGGGATCGGATCATTTTCTTGGGCACCCAGGTGGACGACGACATTGCTAACCTGATTGTGGCCCAGATGCTCTACTTGGAGTCCGAAGACCCTGAAAAAGACATCTACCTCTACATCAACTCCCCCGGCGGCTCTGTCTATGCTGGCATGGCCATTTACGACACCATGCAGCACATTCAGCCGGATGTCTCCACCATCTGCATTGGTTTGGCTGCCAGCATGGGAGCCTTTCTGCTGGCAGGGGGCACCAAAGGCAAGCGCATTGCCCTTCCCCACGCCCGCATCATGATCCACCAACCCCTTGGTGGAGCTCAGGGGCCAGCTACCGATATTGAAATTCAGGCCAAAGAGATCCTCTTCATCAAAAACAGCCTCAATAGCCTGCTGGCCTACCACACCGGCCAACCTCTAGAGCGCATCGAACGAGATACCGACCGCGACAACTTCATGACTCCAGAACAAGCCAAAGAGTACGGCCTTATCGACCAGGTGATCAGCAAGAGACCCCAGCCAACCCTGGCAGCCGTTTCTTGACCGTCCAGGCCCTGCGGGTGGGTTTGCTCTGCTCCCTCAAAGAAGGGAGCTTTTGGTTTTGGCCGGGGATTCCACCCAAAAGATATTAAGAAAGCCAAAGAAATCTGTATTCTCAGCGGGAAGCAGGGGGTCTTACTTTAATTAAACTAATCAAACTCATAAAGAAAGTAATGATCAGCCCATTATTGCGGATGGTAGCTTAGGATTAAACCTATATAGAGTTGTGTTTGCCGAGATTCTAGCTTAGGCGCTGTATAAATTCCTTTCCGCTGGGTTTGCAAATCCAGGGAGTCGAAGCTAGTAATTGAAGGCGCTCGAAAAGAAGGGTTTAGGGCTTCCATCCGCCGGGATGAAGAGTGTCTTAAAGCCCAACTTTGGCCTCATGGTTGTGGGGCGGTCTTATTCACGGAAACTCGGCGGTCTCGAGTTTTGGCCCTGAGTTTTTCCTCTTGGTTGCATCCGTGAAGGGCATTTTCTGGTTCTGTAATTCGTTCAGAGGGAGATCAACGTGGCCTACTCAGCAACCCAATCCAAAAGCGGCTATCAAGCCGGGGTGAAGGATTACCGACTCACCTATTACACTCCCGACTACACACCTAAGGATACCGACGTCTTGGCCTGTTTCCGAGTTACCCCTCAACCGGGCGTTCCTCCCGAAGAGGCGGGGGCAGCCGTGGCGGCTGAGTCTTCGACGGGCACCTGGACAACGGTATGGACCGATTTGCTTACCGACTTGGATCGGTACAAAGGCCGCTGCTATGACATCGAGCCGGTTCCCGGCGAAGACAACCAGTACTTCTGCTTCGTCGCCTATCCGCTGGATCTGTTCGAGGAAGGCTCGGTGACCAACATGCTCACCTCGATTGTGGGCAACGTTTTTGGCTTTAAGGCCCTAAAGGCGCTGCGGCTGGAAGATGTACGAATTCCGGTGGCCTACCTGAAAACCTTCCAGGGCCCTCCCCATGGCATTCAGGTGGAGCGGGACAAATTGAATAAGTATGGCCGTCCGCTGCTGGGCTGCACCATCAAGCCCAAGTTGGGCCTTTCTGCCAAAAACTACGGGCGGGCCGTGTATGAAGCTCTGCGGGGCGGCTTGGACTTCACCAAAGATGACGAAAACATCAACTCCCAGCCCTTCCAGCGCTGGCGGGATCGCTACTTGTTCGTGATGGAGGCTGTCCACAAGGCCCAAGCGGAAACCGGCGAGATCAAGGGCCACTATTTGAACGTGACGGCGCCCACCTGCGAAGAGATGTTCAAGCGGGCCGAGTTTGCCAAGGAGTTGGGCGCCCCTATCATCATGCACGACTACTTGACAGCTGGCTTCACTGCCAACACCAGCTTGGCCAAGTGGTGCCGCGATAATGGCATCCTGCTGCACATCCACCGCGCCATGCACGCAGTGATCGACCGGCAGAAAAACCACGGCATCCACTTCCGGGTGCTGGCCAAGTGCCTGCGCATGTCTGGCGGCGACCACCTGCACGCCGGTACGGTGGTGGGCAAGTTGGAAGGCGACCGCGCCATTACGATGGGCTTTGTGGATCTCATGCGGGAAAACTACGTAGAGGCCGATCGCTCCCGCGGCATTTTCTTCACCCAAGATTGGGCTTCCATGCCAGGGGTGATGCCAGTGGCTTCCGGTGGGATCCACGTTTGGCACATGCCGGCGCTGGTGGAAATCTTCGGCGACGACTCGGTGCTGCAGTTTGGCGGCGGAACCTTGGGACACCCCTGGGGCAACGCGCCGGGCGCAACCGCCAACCGGGTGGCCTTGGAAGCGTGTATCCAAGCTCGTAACGAAGGTCGAGATCTGGCCCGCGAAGGCAACGACATTATCCGGGAAGCAGCCAAGTGGTCGCCAGAGCTGGCGGCTGCCTGCGAGCTGTGGAAGGAAATCAAGTTCGAGTTCAAGGCCGTCGACACCCTCTAGAGATCTGCTGGGGGCAGGGGATCCCCACGGTTCTCTTGCCCTACTGGCTCCCTCCCTGGATCGGCAATGGATCTGAAACAGATCGCCAAAGACACCGCCAAGACCTTGATCAGCTACCTGACTTATCAGGCGATGCGCACGGTGCTGGCTCAACTGAGCGAAACAGATCCCCCCAGGGCTCTTTGGCTACAGCAGTTCTCCGCTCGGCAAAACCTTCAGGATGGGGAAGCCTACCTGCGGGCTTTGCTGGCTGAGCGTCCTGAGTTGGCCTATCGCATCATGACCGTTCGTGAACACATTGCTGCGGAGGTGGTCGATTACCTGCCGGAGATGGCCAAAGCCGGCATCCAGCAAGCCAACATGGAGCACCGCCGCAATCATCTAGAACGGATCACCTCAGCAACAGGATCCCTACCCGTTACCCACCCGGAAGCGGGATCCCCCCCACAAAACCCTAGACCCGAAACGGAGTGATACCCATCATGCAAACCTTACCAAAAGAGCGCCGCTACGAAACCCTCTCCTATCTGCCGCCGCTGACGGATCTGCAGATCATCAAGCAGGTGCAGTACATCTTGGATCAGGGCTACATCCCGGCCATAGAGTTCAACGAATCGTCTGAACCAACGGTTCGCTATTGGACGCTGTGGAAGCTGCCCCTGTTCAGCGCCACTTCTCCCCAGGAGGTGCTCAGCGAAGTGCAGGCTTGCCGCAGCGCCTACCCCAACTGTTTCATTCGCGTGGTGGGGTTCGACAACATTAAGCAGTGCCAGGTGCTCAGCTTCCTGGTCTACAAGCCCAGCGGCCTGCGCTGAGAGAGGTTCAGAGTTTTGACCAGCTTGGGGGAGAGAGCTTCTGGAGCGTCTCTCTCCTTTTTCTTATGCGAGGGGATCCAACGGGAGCCTTCCCGATTGCAGGGCAACAGTTTGTCCCGTGTTGGCGTTAGCGGCGCAGTTGCTCTGGGCCAGAGTTGGGCAACTGTCCCGAAGCAACCCTGTTCTCAGGATCCGATCCCCAAAAGCGCTCCCAACCCCACGGCCAGGAGAGCGGCCAAGGTTGTTTGAATGCCGTTCACCACTTCATTGCTCATCCAGGCCAAACGGGGTTGTAACACCACTCCCATCCAGCTTTCCGCCAGGGTGGCCAGGATCCCGGCCAGCCAGCAGATGACCAACCAGAATGGGCTGCCCCCTACCCATTCCCCGCCAATCCCCCAGGCCAACCCGGCCATCCCTGCCGCTGCCGCCACTCCCGCCAGGGATCCCTCTAGGCTCACGGCTCCTTCTGTGCCCGCCGGCACGGACTGGAAGGTGGTGATCAAAAAGGTCTTGCGGCCATAGGCTTTCCCCACCTCGCTGCTGACGGTATCGGCCAATTTCGCTGCAAAGCTGGCGCTGTATCCCAACCACCACAGGGGATGCGGGAAGAAAGCGTATCCTAGCGCACATACTGCCCCGGTTAAAGCGGATCCCCAGACGTTCTCCGGCCCTCGCGCCCCCTCTCGCTTTTCGGCGATCCCCTGCGCCTGCTTGCGCCGGATCCCCAGTTTGGTTACGGCTGTTCCCACTAAAAAATAGGCAGCTACCACCGCGTAGCCCCGCCCCCCCAGCCCCCCCCACACCAGCAGGCCCAGCAGGCCCGCGTGGATGACCCCTGCTCGCGTCAAAGCCTTCTGAGGGCTCAGCAGACCCAGCACCACCAGAGCCAGGTTGAGCCAGAGTGCCACCCCCCACTGACTCAGAAGCCACGCCTGCCACATATACCCTTAAACTTTAGCCACAGCAATTTGGCCAGATAATTCTCAGCACAAGCACCAATATAGCAATCCGTGTTAAATCGCAAAAAAATCTTTTATCGACTAAATGCCTCTCCCTGTAAACGTGCCGGTCAAATCTCCCACCACCCTCCTATTCCTCTTAGAAGGAATCAGCACCCGGCCTTCCCTTGTCTATCCTCTCCCTGAATTCCTGAGAATCTTATCCCCTATCACCTTCGTATGCTCTTCTTGCCAACTCTCTGGTAATGCCTCTGCTTGGGTAATATCCTGCTTTGCCCTGCTGTGATTCTAAACACTAACGGCTTCCCCAAACCATCCACACTCACATGGATCTGAGTGCTGTATCCACCTCGACTCCTCCCCAAAGCTTGCTCCCCTTTTTTTGCGGCTGCCCAGGGGTGAGCACGAACGACAGTTGAGTCAAGGATAAGATGCTCTAAGTCAGGGTCTTTCCCAAACTCCCAAGCAACTCCAGCGATGGAATCTCTGGTGTATCATTTTCCATATCTTTTTGGGAGGTAGCGCCACGGGGATCCAGAGCGAGCTATTACAGCAGGCCTTGGATAAACTGTTTGCATCCTGCCTCTTTGCCGATGTGGATCTGGATTCTGTTTTCAGGAAAGCTATAATTTTTTGCTATTTTATTTGCTGTGATCTGCAGCAAGATAACTCATCAGACCTTACCCAAAAACTGTCCTTATCATAACTAAATGCAAAAAACCTAACGACTACACCTTTCGCCGTTCAACTGGGATCTTCAGCCAACGGCTTAGTTCCGAGGCCAACCACTCCAGCTCTGGCTCCTGCAAAGGGATCCCCGCTCCCAACTCGTATTTGCGGTTGCCCGCCCAGATGTTCAACTGTGGGCTTTGGCATGGGATCAGCTCTAGCCGGTCAATATCCCATCGCCGACTGGGGGGAACTCTGCGAAAGCGCAGGCCAAACACCTCGTGAACCAGGCGAATGTATTTTGTGTCGATCCGTAGGTGGACTTTGCCGAATAGACCGTAGAGGATCACGCCCACCATCACCAACCCCACCGTCCAGAAGGGCAGGATGAATAGGCCAAACAACAGATTGCCCGGAAAAGGCGCATGCCCAACCGATATGATCGTGAAAAAGGTGGTGAAGGAGTTCCAAGCGATGGCGAAAGGCAGCAACACCAAAACACCGATTTGCCGGACCGGGATCACCACCTGAAAGGTCTGTTCAGACTTGTGCAGTTGAATCCGGCTGCCTGCTGGCTGTCGAGTAGGGACTGCTGCTGCGTCTGAGGGAATCAAGGCGGGACGACGATCCAAATGCTCCAGCGCCTCCAGGGCCTGCCGGGCGGAAGCGGGACGATCTGCCGCCAAAGGTTCCGTCATCCACCGCAGCCAGTCGCGAAAGGGCGGGCTCAGGTGCACCGCTTGCTCGAACACAATCCGGGCTCCCTCCTGGGGCAGATCCGCCGGGTGTTGGCCGGTGAGCAGGTGGATTAGGGTGGCACCTAAGCTGTAGAGATCGGAAGCGGGCACGGTTCTGCCGCCAAATTGCTCTAGGGGCATGTAGCCGTAGCTCCCCACCACGGTGTAGGATCCCTGCTCCCGTGGAGCAGCCGCCTGAACCGAGCCAAAATCCACTAGGTACACCTGCTGGTCGGATCCCAAGAGAATGTTGCTGGGCTTGAGATCTCGGTGAATGACGGGGGGATGGAGTTCGTGCAGGTAGACGAGAATGCGCAGCAGCTTTTGCGCCAGCTCCCGCACCTCCGGCTCGGCAAAGCGCCGCCCTTGCTCCATCCACTCCTGTAGCGAGGGGGCGTCGATGTAGGTTTGCACCAGGGCTAGGCCCCGTCCTCCCTCTAGGCTGATCTCGAAGTGGTCGCGGTATTCAGGAATGGCCGGATGGGAGAGGGTCTGCAGGATCTGGGCTTCCCGCTCGAACAGCTTCAGGTCGGCCCAATCAAAGTCTGGCCCGAAGAGCAGCAGCTTGATCACCACCTGTTCCGAGGTGAGCAAATCCTGAGCCAGATAGGTATGTCTGCCGCTGCGCTTGCTCAATCGCCGCTCTGGCCGATAGCGACTGTGCCAAATTGGGCCCTCTGGAGTCATACCCTCTCCTCAGGTCCGACCCTGCTGGTTGCTTCAACTTTAGCTTATCTTTGTCCCTTCTGGATCCCTGCCGCCGCGCCCCTCAAAAAGCGATTAGAGTGAGTGAAGAGATGTAAAGTAAGCTCTCAGGTTATATGGCCTCGAACCTGAAGATTCAAAAAATCCTCTATGTGCGGCTGCCCTGCAATCCCATTTTTCCCATTGGGGTGGTTTATTTGGCCGATCATGTCCACAAGCTGTTCCCCCAAGTTGAGCAGCGCATCTTCGATATGGGCACCTTCCCGCCCTTGGATTTTCGCCGCCGCATGCTGGAGCAAATCGATCAGTTTCAGCCGGATTTGCTGGTTTTCTCTTGGCGAGATATTCAAGTCTATGCGCCGGTGAACGGGCGGGCCGGCAACCTGTTGCAACACTCTTTTGAGTTTTTCTACGCCCGCAACCCCCTGAAAAAATTGCGGGGATCCCTGAATAGCCTCAGGCTGGTGCTGGCCTACTATGGCGAGATTTGGCGCAACACCCGGCTGGTCTGGCAGGGGATCCGCAGAGCCAGGCGCTACAAACCTCACGCTGAAGCGGTGTTGGGGGGTGGGGCAGTCAGCGTCTTCTACGAACAATTGGGCCGCTACCTGCCCCAAGGCACCATCATCTCGGTGGGGGAAGGAGAAACGCTGCTGGAAAAAGTCATCCAAGGGCAAAGCCTAGCCACAGAGCGCTGCTATCGGGCCAAGCTGGAGCAACCTCGCCCAGGTTTGATCCACGAGCCGCCTCAACCTCTGCAAAAAACCGCCTGTGATTACACCTACATCACCGCCATTTGGCCGGAAATTGACTACTACTTAGAAGGGGGCGACTTTTACATTGGGGTACAAACCAAGCGCGGCTGCCCCCACAACTGCTGCTACTGCATCTACACCGTCATCGAAGGCAAGCAGGTGCGCCTCAACCCTGTGGATGAGGTGATCCGAGAAATGATGCAGTTGTACGAGCGAGGAGTGCGAAACTTTTGGTTTACTGACGCCCAGTTTATCCCTGCCCGCCGCTACATTGAGGATGCGGAGGAATTGCTGCAGAAAATCCTTGATGCCGGCATGACCGATATTCGCTGGGCTGCCTATATTCGGGCCGACAACCTCACCCCAAAGCTGGCCGAGCTCATGGTGAAAACTGGCATGAGCTACTTCGAGATCGGCATCACCAGCGGATCCCAGGAACTGGTGCGCAAAATGCGCATGGGCTATAACCTGCGCACGGTACTGGAGAGCTGCCGCTACCTCAAACAGGCAGGGTTCAACGATCTGGTTTCGGTCAATTACTCCTTTAATGTCATCGACGAGCGACCGGAAACCATTCGGCAAACAGTACGGTACCATCGCGAGCTGGAAGCCATCTTTGGTCGCGACAAAGTTGAGCCGGCCATCTTCTTCATCGGCCTGCAACCCCACACTCATCTAGAAGATTTTGCCCGCAAAATCGGTGTTATCGACGACCGCTTTAACCCCATGCACATGACTCCTTGGACGGCGCGCAAACTGCTCTGGAACCCAGAACCCCTGGGATCCTTTTTTGGGGAAGTGTGTCTGGAAGCCTGGGATCGCAACCCCCATGATTTTGGCCGCGAGGTGATGGATATCCTGGAGCGTCGTCTTGGCCTGGCAGAGTTGGAAGAAGCCCTGAGCGCGCCTCTAACAGGGGTTTACGTGTCTTAGCTCTTGGGCCAGCAGCCTCTCTAACCTTAGGAGGACTATCAGCGCATCTCCGCCAGCGCCCAATTGGATCCGCAGGTGGCAGCCGCCATCACCGCAGCCGTGCGCCGTTGGAGGTCTCCGTCGCGCTAGCGGGACAGGGCCCTTGCGGCCAGCCGTGGAGAAAACACCTCGTAGATGACGGTCAAAGGCTGGCCCCTGTGCAACAAAAGATAATGCCTAGCCCAGAAGGGACCGGGACACTGCAGCAGCCGGGCAACCGGGTCTGCCTCGCCGTGGTAAAGGCCGCGCAGCTCGCGAAAGGTCTCCAGTTTTTCTTGGATCAGATTTTGGCCAATGGGCCGATCGGGATGGGGCAAGTATTGGGCCAAATGTTCAGAGTTCCACCAAGAGGTGGCATAGAGCAAGGGCTGTTGAGAGGTTACTCCGCACAGCCAAACCCGCCGCCGCATCAAAGGGGATCCCAGCCGCCCCAAATCTCTGGCCAGCTGTTGCATGGACTTGGGGGCAGTGCCCTGCTCTGCCTGTAAATCAACCCGGCCCGTGTCCAGCAGATGAGCCTGAATCGGCTCTTGGATCAAGGCAGCAAGATTACGGGTGGTAAAGCCATCCCCCAAAAGCAGCAAGCGCAGCACGGGATCCACCTGCACCAGCTCAGGCTGTACCGGGTCTGGCTCCCCCTGCCAATGCAGCTGTAGAGGCCACCAATCGCCTTGGCCAGAGGAGACATTCCCCAAAGAGCCATCTGCAGAACAGAGAGTAGCGCTCCAAGGGGATCCGGCAACGTCGGCATGGCAGGTGAGTGGAGAAGGGGAAAGTTCCAAGGCAGCGGTTCAGTTGTTAAGTTCTGTATCGCCCTTAGTCTAACCCACCCACCATCTCTGCTCCGAGGACTTTCGTGACATACTCCGGCACTCATGCTGATGCACAGAGGGCGGGGCTTCCCGGCGGTCTAGCTAACTCGTGCCCGGCTGAACGAGCAGTCGCACCACCCAGGGGACGACCACGACGACACTGATCAGGCGTGCCAAGTGCATGACCACCACTGTGCTGGTTTGGGCTCCCATGTCCAGGGCTATCAGGCTCATGTCGGAAATGCCTCCTGGAGCTGTGCCCAAGATGGCAGTCAAGCGCTCGATCCCCAGCCAACGGGAGATCAGGTACCCCGACAAGACCCCCGTGCCCACCGCAATCACTGTACAGAGCAGGGCTGGTCGCCACAGATCTTTCAGGGCCAGAAGCGTATCGGCAGTGAGCTTAGTACCCAAAAGAATGCCCAACACCACCTGCATGGCAAAACGGATCCCGGCTGGGGGAGCGGGAATTGGGATCGCCCCCCAGACATTCACCAGACCCACCGCCACCATGGAGCCCACCAGCGCTCCTGCCGGAAGCCTCAGCTTGACCCCGATCAGGGCGCCAGCCAGCCCGATCAACACCGTCCAGAGATAGCTCATCATTTGGGCTTAGCTTTGAGAAAAGAGGAACGCTGTGAGTCCGGGCTTGGCCCAACCCCTCTACGGCACTGGGCACAGACGCCGTAGAAGTCAAGCACATGGTACTCGATCGCGAATTGGTACTGACTGGAAAGCTGTGCCTCCAAATCTTCCACCGGACAATCGGGCAAAGGCACCACCCGCCGACATTCGGTGCAGATCAGGTGGTGGCGGTTGTGGCCATTGCTGGGCAGAACCTGGTAGTAGGTCTGCTGGTCTCCCAAGTTGACCGCCTGCAGCTTGCCCTCATTGCGCAGAGCATCCAAAACTCGGTAAACCGTGGCCAGACCGACGGTGTGGTTGGCATTGCGCAACTCCAAAAAGATCTCTTGCGCCGAAAGGGGTTGTGAACGATGCTCTAGCACCTCCAGAATCAATTTCTGGTTGCGGGTCTGGCGGGAAGAAGACATGATCCCTTCGTGTAGGTCGTTCTTGGGGGTCAACGCTCAGCGTCTGCCTCAGCTTTCATGCGCTCTAGGGTCTGGTGCATTTGGTCAAACATTTGGGTCAGGGAGAGCCCAAACCCCCCAAGCTGAGTTTGCAGTTGTTTGATGGTCATTTGAGCCATAAAGTCGTCGGAGAGTTCCAGCCGCTTCATGAAAATGCGCTGGCGCTCCAGCAACTCCTCCATCTGTTCGATGAAGATTTTTTTGCCTTCCCGGTCGAATTGGCCGTACCGTTGACCAAGCTGCATCAGGTTTTGGAAATCCTGAAACAGTTGCTTGGCTTCCTCTTGGACGATCTCAGAGTCGAAGAAGCTCATGGCCTTCCGTTTGCCCTGAATAAACTGCATTGGGTATACCCATCCTATCCGAATCCGATTGCCTCAGCAGGAGGCAACCCCTCCTGCGAGTACGGGATCCCGCCCTTCTGGCTCAGGATAGACTCTGGCTTGTTTGCCTCGGTGTCCGGTATGCTTCCGTTTCCTTGCGTTAAGGCTTACACTCAGCCGGCTGTGGCCCGGCGGTGGTGCGAACGGGTGCAGGGATCCCGACCTCTGTTTCTGGCCTGCTTGGGGTTTACCGAAACGGCTCTTGTTCCGGGCATTTCGGCTGCCGGCGCTACCCCCTCCTTGCGTCGCTACACAGCTCTTGCCGATGGGGAAGTGTTGCTGGCGGGCCATTCTCACCGCTTGCCCACCTCTCCGGATGGCTATCCTTCCCCAGTGGTGATCAGCTGCGCCATCCTGAGGGAGTTGGGGATCCCGTGCCGAGTGTTCGATTGTGGCTTGCCGGAACCTTTGCCGGGGGCAGAAATGGTGAGCTCTGGGGGAGTGGCCCGCTGCTTGAGCACAGGACAGGCTCTGTCTTTGGAGCAGGTGGGATCCCTTTGGCAAGAAGGGTACGACCGCGGATCCCGGCTGGAGCAAGGCTACTGTGTGATTGGGGAGTGTGTGGCAGGGGGCACCACCACGGCGCTGGCGGTGTTGTTGGGACTGGGGTGGGCAGCAGAGGGCATGGTAAACAGCAGCCACCCGGTCTGCAACCACGCCCAAAAGCTGGCCTTGGCCCGGCAGGGATTGGCCCGTCTGCCAAGGGGAGCTTCTGCTGCTGAGGTGGTGGCGGCAGTGGGGGATCCCATGCAGCCCTTTGTGGCCGGGTTAGCGATGGGCGCAGCGCAACGGGGAGCGGTGCTGCTGGCAGGGGGAACCCAAATGCTGGCAGTGCTGGCCTTGATGCAGCGCTGGGGGGAAGAGCAGGGGATCCCTTGGCCCCCAGAGAACGTGGTTGTGGGAACCACCCGCTGGGTGGCAGAGGATCCCTCGGGCAATACGGTGGCCTTGGCAGAGTTGTTGGGGGTTGCTCCCCTTTTGGCCACCCAACTGAGCTTTGCCAATAGCCGCTATCTGCCTCTACAGGCTTACGAGCGGGGCTATGTCAAGGAAGGGGTGGGGGCGGGTGGGCTGGCCATTGCCAGCAGCCTTTACGCCGGTTGGGGCCAAGCGGAGCTGTTGGCAGCAGTTGAGCGCAGCTACGAACGCCTGGTGCTTCAGGCCGGCTCCAAGGGGGCCATGGTCAACCCCTCCCGCAGCAATTGCTGATGGTAGAGCTCCGCCTGTTCTTGAGGGCCGACCCAAACAACTGCTTGCCCTTCGGCATCCACCTGCACGGTCAGTTGCCGCGCTAGGGGCAAAGTCATGCCGGGGATGTATTTCAGCAGACATTCCGTAACGTGCTGAAAGGTATTGAAATCGTCATCCAAGACGATCACCTTGAAGTGGGGGTAGGGCTGGCGAACCTGGGTTCTCGAGGGCGAGAACTGCTGAGCAGGTCGAGTTGGAGCTTCCGTAGTCATAGCAGAAGAGATCGACACAACTACCGAGTAACTTGGGTCTCTCAGGGGTGAGAAACCGGTCGCTTCTGATGATCTATCTCTATCTAGTTTCTAGTCTAATTGGCATCTTGTTGGCAGCTTGTGTCTGTATTCGGATCCCTTGTCGGTCGTTGGCGTCAGCGATAGAGCATGGTTCCTCTAAAGCTCTTCCCGCAGCGGGCGGCGGGGCTTTTGCCTGCCGAAGTGGCGCTCGAAATACAGGGCAGTGGCCCGGCGTAGAATCCCGGCTTGGGCAAGGGCCTGACACAGGGATCCGCCTGGCGGCAGGTGCTTCTGGATCTGTTCGATTTGGGCGGCGCTGACCAACCCAGAAGCCTTGAGGTAATCGGCCACGTGGCGTCCCCCCGCCAGTTGAACGGAGTAGCCCCCTTCGCTGAAAAATTTGACGGTCTCCGGCTTGAGGCCACTGTGGTGGGCCAGCACATCCGTGAAGGTGCCCCCTGCCTTTTCCCAAGCGTGAATGACGGTTTCGATGCCGGCATTGTCGATCAGGCCAGCCGCCCGCAATTGGGTCAATACCCGCTGTACCCAGGGGGTGGCCCGCTGTAGAGCTTCCAAGTCCTCTTCCCCCAAATATTGCTGCGGGGGCAATTCGCTTTCTGGGGCACTCAGCTCGGCTGCCCAGTCGGCTACGGTCAGGGTCTTGAGATCCTCTGCCTCTGGCCGGGCTTTCTCCGAAGCTGAGGTCGGTGCGGCTGCAGGTGGGGAAGTTCGCCGGGCTTCGGCTACCGCTGCGGCTAGAGCACAGTTTTCCGCTTGGGCCGCTTGCAGTTGGGCCTGGAGCTGGCTCACTTGGGCTTGGGCTTCCTGCAAGCGATCTTGAGTTTCTCGCAGTTGGGCTTGGGTTTCTTGGAGCTGCACCTGCAAGCGGTGGGTGGCCTCGGCAGCTTCTTGGCGAACGTGGGCTAGGTCGGCAGTTAAGCGCTGTTTCGTGGACTGGGCCAGTTGGAGTTGATGTTGGTGCTCCTGCAGCGATTGGTTCAGGGCGGCCACTTGGGCTTCCATTTGCTGCAGAGTATGACGCAGATGGGCCTGCTCTTGGAGCTGCTGTGCCTGAGCCTGCTGTATCTTCTGCTGCTCCTGCAGTTGGGATCCCAGCTCTTGCAGCTTGTGTTTGGCTTGAGATTGCCATTCTGTCAGCTCGTGGCAGCGGCGACGTAGGATTTCCAGCTCTGCTTGGGCGGCTTGCAGTTGCGCGGATCCCTGAGCTTGCTGAGCTTGGAGTTGCTCCTCCAGTTCCCGAATGCGCTGCTGGGCAGCCTTTTGTTGTTCTGTCTCCTGTTGAATTTGGGCTTCCAATTGGGCAATGCGCTGCTGCTGTTCCTGCTGGCGGGCTTGATGGTCGGCAACCTGCTGCAGCGATTGTTCGACCAGGAGCTGTTGCTGCTGCCGCTGCTGCTCCAGTTGCGCTTCTAAGATGGCAATTTGCTCTTGGTAGCGCTCCAGCTGGGCTTTGTATTGCTGGGTGGCTTTGTAAGTCTCTTGAGCTACCTGTAGAGGTGAGACGTAAAGAGGGGGCTGATCGGGAATGGTGGACCACTGCTCCACCATCACTTCCCAACTGTTGGCAGCTCCTTTCTGGCGCCGCAGCCGCTGTTGCTTGTCCAAGGCCCATTCCAACCAGTGGGGTTGCACCCAGCCCTGCTGCACCAAGATCTCCCCCAGCTTGCGCTCCGGGTGCTGCCGCTGCTGAATCAGGGCCTGATGGATGTGCTCCAGCTCCAGATACCCATGCAGTACCAAGATCTCGCCGATACGCACCAGTTCGACCGGAATCAATGGGTAGAGATCTCGGGGGGCAATCCAGCCGTGCTGCATACACAGCTCCCCCAACATCAAGGGGGTATCGGCCTTTTCCCACATGGCCTGAGCCAGTTGGGCGGGGGTGAGCAGTCCTGCTCGGTTGAGAGCTTCTCCCAAGCGGATCTCGAACCTTTCCTGCTCAATGGTGGCTGAGGTGGGGCTGGTCGGCGGATTCATCGGGCCTCTCGGATGGGAAGAGTAAGCTCTATTACAGCTATCGTAGTGGAAAATCCTTAGAAAAGCAGAGTGGTATAAGTGGAACACATTTTGTCAAGCCGAGGATCCACGGATTTTGCCGGAAGGTCGCTTTTTAAGTCCTAAGAGGGGCGCTGTTCTTGGCTTTGGGCAAACTGTTGCAGCCGCCGCAGCATCAGCAATTGTCCCAAGCCCAAGGGCAGGAGAGAGACGGCCTCTACCCGCAACTGCACCCAGCCGTTCCCCCACAGCCAGTCACAGTAGCCATCGGCTCCTCCCCACATCAGCAGGCGCAGCCGTTCCGGCAGCAGGGTTTCCACCTGGTGCATGATCGAGAGGGGGCCCCATTGGGCGGCAAAGGTGCTGCCCGGCTCCAGCCTTTCGGGAAGGGATCCCTGCAGTTGCTGGGGCCAGATCCACTGCTGCAGCAACCCCACTTCTGTCAGACAGCGCTGCATCGTCGATGCACTGGCCTCGACTTCAACCCGGATGGTGGATGATTGAAATGTTCCTAACATATCCGTTCCGCATGGGCGAGCTGGTGACCGGCACAACAGTCTGTGCCACGGTTCTCCCGGCGATGCCTGACTCTATTCTGGTCAATTTGTAGGGTTTGCCCACCCTTTCTCAGCAATCTTGTCTTTGAATCGTCCCCATTTGGTAGCTATCTTTGCCCAGAGCTTGGATGGAAAGATCGCAGCCCATCGAGCGCAGAGGCCCTCCTTCAGCAGCCCTGAGGACTATCGGCATTTGGAAACCCAAGCTGCTCAGCAACAGGCTTTGATCATGGGGGCAGCCACTCTGCGGGCCTACGGCACCAGTCTGCGTATTCGGGATCCCGAGTTGATCCAACGCAGAACTGCTCAGGGCCTCTCTCCCCAGCCCCTGACGATCATCTGCTCTGGCAGCGGAGATATTCCTGAGGATTTGCCGTTTTTTCGCCAGCCCCTCACCCGTTGGCTGTGGACAACTCCCAAGGGATCCCAAATTTGGCAGAACCGAACCGGCTTTGAGGATATCTGGGTGGCTGCCGATTGGGATCTGCCGGCACGGCTGGCCCGCCTGCGCAGCTTGGGCATTGAACGGGTGGGGTTGTTGGGCGGGGGGCGGCTTTTGGGGGCATTTCTGCAGGCAGGAGCCTTGGATGAGCTGTGGGTTACCCTCGCTCCGGTGCTGCTGAGTGGATATGCCGATGCGCCTGCCAGCATTGAGGGTTGGCAAGTGCAGGGATCCCTGCCCCAGTTGGAGCTGCTGGAATGCCGCCGCGGTTCCAAGGAGCTGTTTTTGCGCTACGGAGTTGAGTGGCCCTGAGAAATGCTCTATACAAACACAAAAATTTTTGGACAAATTCAGATTTCCCGGAAATCCACAGGTTTTCCCCAGGCTTTCCACAGGCGGGCGGGCTGTTTTCCACAGGGCCTTTCCCTCAGGGGGCGGCATCGGGGGTTTCTGTGGAAAAGTTGAGGTCGGTAAGGTTCAGGCGACTACACCCTGAGAAACGTAACGGGATCGCGCCATTTTTTCCCATCCCATCAAGGCCAATGGCAGGCTTTTGTCCGGTTGGATCCCTGACTTGGGATTGACATCCCCCATAGGGCAGAGGGCAGAATAGCCCCACCTGAGGGCGAGTGGTGTGGAGATTTTCCCGAGCGCTCTCCTTAGAAAGAAAAGACTTCATCTGTTCTACGGCCCACGACAGGCTTAGGAACAGTTGTGCATGCCCTCCCTCCCATCCGCCGGGATAGGGGCAAGCTATGAACCTATATTGCTTGCTTTTCTGCTTGCGAGCCTGCTGAGGCTCTTGGCCTATCTAGGTTGGGTTTTGATGTTGCGGGCTCGCTCTGTTCGGGCTGCCCAAGTTCTGGCTGTGGCCGCAGGTTTTGCGGGATGCCGTTTTCTCCCCTCTTGACCCCGAGTGAGTGGTTGGACTATGAGTTCTCACAGCGTTAGCATTTTGAGTGAAATTCCCGAGGAGCTGCATGACACCCTCCAAAACTACCTCTCCCGCCATCCCGACTGGGATCAGGATCGGGTGGTGACGGCAGCGCTCTCGTTATTCCTGCTCCAAAGCGGGGAGAGCGACCGGCGGGCGGCACGCATCTACTTGGACAGCCTGTTTCGCCGCAACTGAGCCCCAAGGATGGCCCGTGAAAACCGGGGCAGTGGGAACCTTTTGTTAGCCTGGGTAGGGATCCTGTCCCACCGCTGTCATTTGGACACTGGGGGGAGGGCGCTAAGAAGTGAAAGGGATCTCAAAAGAGGCAAAGACGTGCCACGGGGCTTTGGGCGAGGGAAAGACAATCGGCAAGCGGCTAAGTCACAGAATCCAGAGCGGGGATCCGAGATCCCATCCCCAGAGGCGGCTCTGACGTGGGTTCAACGCTACCGACAGGCGGGGGATCTGAAGACTGCTCTGCACCTCTGCCGGCAGCTTACCCGCACCCAGCCGCGTTTGTTCGCTGCTCAGGCGTTGCTGGGATCCCTTTATCTGCAGATGGGGGATCCCCGCCAAGCTTTGACCCCCTTGCAACTGGCTCTGCACCTGCGGGGGGATTGGGTGCCGGCCTGGCAGGATCTGGGCGATGCCTGGATGCAGCTTGGCAACCCAGAGGAAGCGGCGCGAGCCTACGAACAGGGCCTGGCCTTTGCGCCCGGTGATGGGCAATTGCTTTTCCGATTGGGCAGTTGTTGGCTCACCCTGGGGAAATTGGCCCAGGCAATTGAGGTGTTGCAACAGGCAGCAGCAGCCCAGCCTCCCCAGGTCTATGCCTTGGCAGCTTTGGGGAATGCCCTGATGCTCGATGGCCAAGCTGAGGAAGCCGAAAGCTGGTTTCGCCAAGCTCTCGCCCTTGCACCCCAGGAGGGGCGAATTCTCGTTAACCTCGGCCACTGCCTGCACCTGCAAGATCGCTTGGAGGAGGCCGCCGATTGTCTGCAACGGGCCATCTTGCTGCTGCCGAGGGATGCCCAGCCCCACAACAACTTGGGCACCATCCTGCAAGAACAAAACCGGCTGGAAGCGGCCATTGAAGCCTATCGGCGCGGCTTACAACTGGCCCCCCACTGGCCGGAGATCCACTACAACCTGGGCACGGCTTTGCTGACCCTGGGCCGCTACGAGGAGGGGTGGCGGGAATACGAATGGCGGCTGCAGCGACAAGAGGCGGCCTACCCGCGCTTTCTTTCGCCTCTGTGGACGGGATCCCCCCTGAGCCATCAGACCCTGCTGATCTACGCCGAACAAGGGTTGGGGGACACGATTCAGTTTGTGCGCTACTTGCCGCTGCTGGCCGAGGCCCATCCCCAAGCGCAAATCTGCCTTCGCTGCCAGGGATCCCTCGTGGAGCTGTTCAGAGGGTGCTTCCCCCTTCCCCAGGTGCAGGTGATCTCGGAAACGGATCCCTTGCCCTCTTTCGATTGCCATCTGCCCTTGCTCAGCTTGCCACAGCGGTTGGGTACCACCCTGGAGACGATCCCGGCCCGCATCCCCTATCTTGTCTATCCCGTTCATGCCGGCGGGCCGCAGATCCCTTTGAGCCTCTCCTGGCGGGAAGACTGGCCGGAGCTTTCCCAGGAGCGGATGAAGGTGGGGCTGGTGTGGGCCAGCGGTCGGCGTGCCCATCCTGAGCTCAACCGCGTGCAAAGGCTGAAAAGTTGCCCTCTGAATCTGTTGCTCCAACACTTGCATGGGCCTTCCATCCAGTGGGTTAGCCTGCAGGTGGGGGAAGATCTAAGGCCGCTGGGATCCCTATTGGAGCAGCACCAAGTGTTGGAGCTGGGATCCCGTTTCCGCAGTTTTGTCGATACAGCCGCAGCCGTTGCCCAGTTGGATCTGGTGATCAGCGTTGATACAGCCGTTGCTCATTTGGCCGGGGCGATGGGCAAGCCGGTATGGGTGCTGCTGCCCTTTGCCGCCGATTGGCGCTGGCTCCTCCATCGAGAAGATAGCCCCTGGTACCCTGGGGTGATGCGCTTGTTTCGACAAAACACACCGGGAGACTGGGTTGGCGTGCTGAGGCGAGTCCAGGTTGCCCTCGAAGAGAAGTTGCGAGGGATCCCCTCTCAAGACCGTGCCTGTTCCTCTCCCTGAACGATGCGCTGAAATAGATAGCCGGTGCCTCGGGCCGTCAGGATCAGCTCTGGGTTGCTGGGGTCATCCTCCAGCTTGGCCCGCAGCCGCGAAATGTGGACATCCACCACCCGCGTATCCACATGGCGCTCCGGGGTATAGCCCCACACCTCTTGCAAAATCTCGGAGCGGGAAAAAGGCTCCCCCGACCGACTGACCAACAACTCCAGCAGACTAAACTCCATCCCCGTCAGGCGAATGCGCTCGTCCCGTTTGTAGACCTGCCGCTTGTTGGTATCGATGCGAATATCCCCCACTTGAATCACCCCAGAACTGGGGATCCCATCGTGGGCCGACCGCGCCACCCGGCGCAACACCGACCGAATGCGAGCTTCCAGCTCCTTGGGCGAAAAGGGCTTGACCACATAGTCGTCTGCCCCCAGCTCCAGCCCTGTGATACGGTCGGCTACATCTCCCAGCGCCGTCAGCATGATGATGGGGATGTCCGATTCTTTGCGCAGCTCCTGGCAGACCCCATAGCCATCCAGCTTCGGCATCATCACATCCAGCACCACCAGGTCGGGATCCTGCTTGTGGAAAACCTCCAGCGCCTCCTCGCCGTCCGAAGCTGTGACCACGTCGTATCCGATCATGGACAGACGGGTTTCCAAAATGCGTCGAATGCTGGCCTCATCATCGACCACCAGAATCCGTTCCTTACGCTGTGCTTCCACGGTGCTGCAACTCCTGAACTTCTAACGGTACTCGGTAAAAGAGAGATCTGAAAAAGAACTAAGGTGGGCGCTATCTTGAGTTGGGCGGATGCAGGAACCTCAGGGGCTGCTCCTCAGTTGGGCAGACTCACCGAGGAAATTGAACACTCACAAGCAATCATCTGCAATTAACCAAAGCCGCACCCCAGGGATGCAGCTCCGGGAAACAAGCACCAAGCAGAAGGCCCTCTCAGCAGTCGATTCAATCTTGTTAAAAGCTCCAACTTCAATCCCACCTGATTATGCTGTCCAGTACCTGGTGCAAGGCACTCCTCCCCCCAAACCATTGCTCAAACCTGAGAGGCCTTCGTAAGAAGTTACTTTCCATAACCTAATTTATCATCCAAAATCGGCTGCCAACCCGCCTCGATGCTCTATTTTGCGGCTATTGGGCCGGACTTGATACATACCTTCACAACTTTTTCAGACCGATGCCCATTTTTCGGGATGTCCCTCAGGAAAAGCTGAGGATCCCTGGCCGTTTGCGGTGGGAACAGCGTAGCAACTGGCCAATAGCTCGGCGGAACGGATTTCTCGATCTGTATGATGCTCCAAAACACGCCGCAACAGACGTTCTGCCTCCAGCCAAGCAGCCAAAGGCAGGGAATCCTCCGGCAGAGGCAGTGTGGAGCTGGGCAGGGATCCCAAGGCACGTAAGGCAGAAGCGGAGACCCAGGCAATTGGGCTGGGCCGCTGGGCCACCCGGCAGGGATCACAGATCAAGCCACCCCATTGGGGGCTGAAAAAAACGCCGTCGACCAACCCCCCTTGACAGAAGTAGCAGGCTTGTACCTGAGGGGCAAACCCTGCCAACGCCAGGAGGTGATACAACCCATGGGTGAGCAAGGGCAGAACGGCCTGTTCCGAAGCAGCCCGCTCGATGCGTTCCAAGTGTTCGACCAACACCACAAACAGCTCTTCCTGGGCTTGATCGGGCAAGGCCAACAGCAAGGCCACCTCCGCCAAATACTGCGCTGCCGTGAGATGGGCTAAGCTGCGGCTGAGGCGGGGAAAAGTCTGGAGGGTTTCCGCTTGGACGATGCGCTGTAAACGCTGGGAGGTATCTGCTTGGGCAGACCAGCGCCCCCGCACAATCAGCAAGTCGTTGATGACAAAAGGCTCCATCCGCCCTCCCAGCTTGGAAGGCTGCTTACGGGATCCCTTGGCCACCGCCCGGATCAACCCTTGCTCGCGAGTCAAGATGGTAACAATCCGATCCGCCTCTCCCAGGGGGATCCCTTTGAGGTTGATGCCCGTAACCCGATAGGTGCGCCCACTCATGGGGTTCCTCTGGCTCGCAGCTCTTGCATCAGCTCCAGCCCCCAAGAGGTGCCAATACGGCTGGCCCCCGCCTGGATCATGGCCTCTGCTTGAGCCACCGTGCGAATGCCGCCCGACGCTTTCACCCCCACTTTGCCGCGGCTGAGTTGCCACAACAGTTGCACATCTGCCAGCGTCGCCCCCCCCATCCAGCCAGTGGAGGTCATCAGAAAAGCCGCCCCCGCATCGATACAAATCTCCCCGGCCAGCTTTTTCTCCTCCTCGGTCAGCAGAGCCGTTTCCAAAATGGCCTTGATGCAGACCCCCGTTTCTTCCACCAGTTGGGCAATCTCGGCATGGAGGCGATCCAGCTCTCCCGCCTTGAGCCAAGCCAAGTTGATGCGGACATCCAGCTCCCGGCACCCCTGCTCCACCGCCAGTTGGGCCTCGTAGAGCTTAGCCTCTGCAGTGGTTGTGCCCAGGGGAAACCCCACCACCGTGCTCACCTTGACCGGGGATCCATGCAGCCGCTCCACCACCCGCGGCACGTAGCAAGGAGGAACACAAAAAGTGGGGAAGCCATAGCGCAAGGCAATCTCACACCCCTCGTCAATCTGTTCTGGAGTAACCATCGGCAACAGCAGAGTATGGTCGATGTACTCCGCCAAATTGAGCGAGCTATCCGCTATGCCCTTGCGCTCCAGAGAGAGCATTGGTCGATCCCCCAGCACCCATCTTTACTCTAGCTTCAGCTAGAAATCGCAGGAGCCCCGCACTGTACCCGTAGGGTCAGTGCCGGGAGGAATGCGAGGTTACAATAGAACTATGACCCAAGTCCTGACCGTATCCTGCAAGCTCAAGGTGTCCCAGTCGCAAGCCGCCAAATTGGACGCGACTTTGGAGGCTTTTGGCCAAGCCTTGAACTGGGTCAACCAAAACACACCCGAGAAAGTCGCCAACGCCGTTAAGCTCCAGTCTCTGTGCTACCGCGAAATCCGTGCCCGGTTCGGCTTATCCAGTAACTTGGCTCAGCAGGTCTGCAGGCGGCTGGCCGGCGCCCGTAAAGTTGCCCAACAGAAAAACCGCCCCGTCAAAGCGTTCAAGGGTGGCTTCGCTACCTACGACGCTCGTATCTTTTCGTTCCGCGAGAAAGACTGGACGGTGTCGCTGACCACGGTGGAGGGTCGGGAGCGCTTTGAGCTGGCGATTGGCCGCTACCAGAGAGAACGGCTGGCGGGCTCCAATCCCAAATCTGCCACTCTGGTCAAGCGTAAAGACGGCTCCTACTCCATTCAAATCTGTGTGGAAGCGGAGCCATCCCCACCGCAACGCACGGGTAGAGTGCTGGGGGTGGACTTGGGAAGGACAGATATTGCCCATACGTCAGAAGGGGATAACTGGAATGGACAGCAGTTGAACCGAATCCGAGACCACTACTCCAAGCTGAGGGCGGCACTCCAACGCAAAGCCAGTAAGGGCACACGCAGTTCGCGGCGCAGATGCCGTCAACTGTTGCAACGGCTGTCTGGCAAGGAGAGACGCTTTCAGTCGCGTCAGCGTTGCGTAGCAAAAACGTGGGTCAATCATCGCATCTCCAAAGCTATTGTCTCTAGGGCAAAGACCACAAACAGCGCTATTGCCCTGGAAGACTTGACAGGGATACGGGAAAGGGTCAATCAACAACCCCGCAGCAAAACCGAAAGGCGCAGGGCCAACAGTTGGGCGTTCTACCAACTACGTCAGTTTCTGGAGTACAAGGCGAGGGTTGCAGGGGTTTCTCTGATTCTTGTGCCGCCTGCTTACACGTCGCAGACCTGTCACAAGTGTTTACACATCCATCCCGATCCTGCGCAATCCTACCGCAGTGGTAAGTCGTTCAAGTGTGGGCACTGTGGATGGGAAGGGGATGCGGATTTGAATGGTGCGAATGTGATTGCGCTCTTGGGGGCTGTCGTAAACCAGCCTAGAGGTTCGGGCCTGTTTTGTTCTCTGGTAGGGCAGAGCAGGCTCAGGGCTACTGAAAGCCCGCTCCGTACCGCTTAGCGGTCGGAGTCGGGTAGTTTACGCACAAATGCGGGGCAAAGGTGCAGGCGCCGAGGTCACCTGCAGCAATCGGGGGATGCGGCTGCTGTCGTAGATGCGAAATTCTTTTTCCAAGATGGCTTTTTCGTCGCGCACCGCCTGGTTCAATACGATGGATCCCTCTGGATTGGAGACGGAACGGTGAAAAGTGCCGGGAGGAATGCGCAAAATGCCTCGGTTCGCTTCCAGGCGCACAATATGGAAGGGATCCCTCCAGCTAAAATTCACCAGGTAAAACGTCCGTCCGCCCCATAGAGCCAGTAGGTTGTCCTCTTGGTGTGGATGCATATAAAACTGCCAATAGCCCTGAGGATTATTGGGGGGACTGATGGCCGGCCCATCGTGGTAAACCAAATCGCGGGCGTTGGATCGCGCAACCGTGATGTCAAAAAAACGCACGCCGGGAGTATCTCGAAATTGATGGAATGGCAGCAGGGCAAACATGGATCTCGACATAGGGACACTTGACCAACGACAGGAAGATAAAGAGGTTTTCACACTGTTTCCCGCTGTTTCGCAGTGTGAAGGGGAAGCTATGTCGTAGTTTAGTCAGGTGCGGCGGAGGGTTCAAACCTGAGATAGCATCACATCTATGCGCAGATCGAATAGATGGGATCCATGAACATCTCGCAACTGCAAACCCTGGTGGCTGTGGTGGAGCGGGGAAATTTCAGCGATGCCGCTCTGCAATTGCACATTTCCCAGTCGGCGGTGAGCCGGGCCATTGCCAGCCTAGAGGAAGAATTGGGGGTGACTCTACTGGTGCGCGGTCGCTTTGGGGCGCGCCTGACGCCGGTGGGGGAGCGACTGCTGCGCCATGTTCGCAAAATGCTGCAACTGCGGGAACAAATGGATTATGAGGCCAACCTGGAAAAAGGGTTGCGGGGGGGAAATGTGCGAGTTGCCGCTTTTCGCAGTGCTGCAACCCATTTGCTGCCGCCGGTGATCGCCCGCTTCCGCCAACAATTTCCCCAGATTACCCTCACCCTTACAGAGGAAGATCCGGCCACTGTTGAACATCTGTTGCGATCGGGCCAGGTGGATATTGGTCTATTGCCTCTGCCGCGGGCTGGTGAGGATCTCCAGACGTGGGAGATTGCCCGCGATGAGTTCATTGTGTTGGTTCCGCTGAGTTTTGGGCCCCTGCCGGAAACCCTGACCTGGGAGGATCTTTCCCGTTTTTCCTACATTCTCTACAACTACGCCGAATGCACCACCGCGGTGCGGAACCACTGGGAAGCCGCTCACCAAACCCTCAAGGTGGCCTACTTGGTGAAGGAAGACTCCACCATTGTGAACATGGTGGCACAGGGTCTGGGGGCTGCCATCTTGCCCCGCTTGGCCGCCATTCCCATTCCCGAAGGGATCCAGATCCGCCGGCTGCCGATCCCACTGGAGCGGGTGATCGGGGCTGCCGTTCTGGCCTCTGCGCTGCACCCGCCTGCAGTATTTGCCTTCCTGGAAGCCTTGCGGGGAAACCCATCCCAGTTGCCAAGTTAACATTGCATCGGGAGTACAAGGCAGCTTTGTTGACACCACGCTCATCCATCCAGTGACGCAAGCATTGGTTGCGGACAAACTGGGCAGGGCCTCATCCAAGGCTTGGTATGGCGCTGGAGCGGCGTTGAGGAGTTTGGCTTCCCTGACCAGCATGGGTTTATTTCATTGCAGGTCTATATCATTAGGGCAAAAACTGTCCTGGAAGGACGGGGCTTTAGACCCAGTTTTTGGGTAACGCAGTGAAAATCGGCGGCCAATGTACGTTGGGGCAAGGCCAGCAGATCCTCCCCCGCCAATTTTTGAAAAGACTTGCCCACCCCAGTTACCTTGCCCTTCAAGTGCGATCACTACCCTATCTCCAATCGCGCCGAGGAGATAGAGTTCTCCAGCCGTTGAAAGGGGTGGCGGGAATTACAACGGTTTTTTGCCCAAACCACTTTCTATTGCCCAGCGGGCCAGTTCTGTGCGGTTGTGCAGGCCGGTTTTGCCCAGCATGTTGCTGACGTGGCTTTCAACGGTGCGCTGGCTCACCCCAAGAACTTCGGCAATCTCGCGGTTGGACAGGCCCCTGGCCACGTACTGGATCACCTTGGTTTCTGTTGGCGTCAGCTCAATTTCCCGATCCAGTTTTATGACCGGCTGAATGCCCACATTCTGCACTTGTAACAGGCGCTCGGTATGTTTGAGAGAAGATTCCACCTGCGCCACCAATTCTTCCGGCTCAAAGGGCTTGACCATGTAAACATCTGCCCCTGTGGTCAGGCCGCGCACCCGATCCGCCGTCTGCCCACGCGCCGACAGAAAAATCACAGGTATCCAGTCTGTAGCACTGTTGGAGCGAATGGTTTCCACAAAGGTATAGCCATCCATCTCCGGCATCATCACATCGCAGATGATCAGGTCTGGAGTGAAATGGCGCATCGCTTCCAACCCCTCCAGACCGTTGCTTGCCGCCACCACTTCGTAGCCGCGAAACTCTAGGTAGTCCTTGGCCAGCAGGATTAAGTTCGGATCGTCATCGATGAGCAACAGTCGCTTCGGGTTGTCCACAGCTCACCTTTTGAGTGCTAAAAAGTTGAGTGCTAAGAAGCTCTAGGGAAAAAACACAACCCCTCCTGCTTTGAGGATCTTCACCGCAGGAAAACAATCCGTAAGTGCCCGATTCTTGTTCGCTAGATCAGGCAGCAGTCCGTGATAACTGTGCCTTACCCCTAGTCTCTAGGATATCACACATGGAAGTGGAAGCACATACTTGGGAAACGTTGGCAATAGTATCTCTACGCAATTTAGGGACTTCAGTTGGTAACCTCATCCCAGGAACTTGGCAGAGCTGGCCTCTGCTTGAGACTCGCAGTACCCAATACATAGCCGTAATCTACCTGAGAACCCGTATCTCATCTATATGTCATATATCTATATGCTTAAGTACCCATGTATCTGACATCTGCTACCTGTTCATAGTGTCCGTATGTCTTCTGGCCGGGGTTTCCACGTAGGCAGGCGGGCAGAGCTGATGGAGAATGGAAGAAAGCCTGCGCTTTAACGACAGCCGACATGGGGAGAACGGGTGGAAAAGGGCACACTGGTGGAGTTTCGTTACAATAACGACCGTGTGTTGGCAGTGGTTCAGGGCACCGAGGGCAAGAAGAACCTACTGCTGGGGGTGCCTTCTGGGCAGGTTCACAGTGTTCACCCTCGCCAGATTACCTTTGCTTTGAACGGGGGATCCAGCTTCACGGCTTCCGACATTCCCGGCTTTTGGCAGGCGGTGCAAGCAAAGTTGGATCCCGAAAGCTTGGCGCTGGCCTGGGAACTGGTGCAGGAGGAGCGGCGGTCTCTGAGCTTGGCCGAAATGGCTCAGCTGTTGTTTTCTGATGATTCCCCGGTCTCCACCTATGCCGCCTACCGCCTCTTGAGCGAGGATCGCACCTACTTCAAGCAAAAGGGGGAAAGCTACGAACCCCGCACTCCGGCTCAGGTGAAGGAGATCCTCCATCAAATGGCCGTCGCCCAACAACGGCAGCAGGAACAAGCAGAGTTTGAGGCCCACCTGCGGGAGGCTCTGGCTCATCCCGGTCAAGGGTATCCCTGGACTCCTGCCGAACGGGCCCGTTTGGAGTTGCTGGAGCGCCTGGCCCTGCAGGGAGCAGCAGCAGCCATTCGCAGCCACGAGGATCTCTCTTCCAATCTCAACCCGTCGGATCGGGAACGGGCCTCGCAACTACTGGAGCTGATGGGGTTTCCTGACACTCCGCAGGGGGCTTTTGAAGCTTTGGTGGCCCTGGGCCTGTGGAGCCGCCACGAGAACCTGGCCCTGCGCCTCACCGGGATCCCAACCCAGTTCCCGAAGGCGGTGGAGCGATACACCCAAGCCCTGCTCAGCCAGCCTCCCTCTTTCTGGGATCCCCACCTGCGGCAGGATCTCACCCACCTCCACACCTACACCATCGATGATGCCAGCACCCGCGACATTGACGATGCCCTCAGCGTCGAGTTCTGGTCGGATGACGCGGTGAAGCTCTGGATCCACATCGCTGATCCCAGTTGTTGGGTGCAGTGGGGGGATCCCCTCGATTTGGAAGCCCGCAAGCGTGGCACCAGCGTCTATTTGCCGGAGCGGGTGATCCCGATGTTCCCACCGGAGTTGTCCACCGGCCCGATGAGCTTGGTGCAGGGAGAGGTGCGGCCTGCCCTTAGCTTTGGCATTCTACTGGGATCCGACGGCCAGATCCGGGATTCCGAAATTTGCCTCAGCCAGATCAAAGTCACCTACCGCCTCACCTACGAAGATGCCGATGAAATGTTGGAGTTGGGGGCAGAGGCTCAACTGACAGCCATTGCCCGGGCAGCCCAGTGGCGTTATGGGTGGCGCATGGCTCAGGGGGCCATTCAGATCGGCCTGCCGGAGCAAGATATCAAGGTCATCGACGAGATCCCCCACCTCCGGGTAATCGAGGATACTCCTGCGCGGCAGATGGTGGCGGAAATGATGGTGCTCACCGGCGAGGTGGCGGCTCGCTTCGCCAGCCAAAATGGGATCCCGGTGCCCTATCGTCTGCAGCCGGCTCCCGACTTACCCCCACCCGAAGTGCTGGATAGGTATCCCCAGGGGCCAGTTCGGTCTTTTGCCATCATGCGCTGTCTATCGCGGGCGGAAGTGGCCACCCAACCTGGGCGACATACGGGGCTGGGTCTCGATGCCTACTGTCAGGTTACCTCCCCGATTCGGCGCTACCTGGATTTGGTGGCCCATTACCAGATCAAGGCTTTCCTGCGTGGGGATCCCTTGCCGTTGACGGAGGCGGATGTGCAGCAGCTGCTGCTGGGGATTGAGCCGGGCACCGCTGAGGCCAACCAGGTGGAGCGGAAATCCAAGCGCTATTGGAGCATCGAATACCTGCGCCTGCGACCGGGGCAAACTTGGCGGGCCTTGGTCTTGGGCTACCTGCGCGAGCAGGAAAACTTGGTGCTGGCCATGCTGGATGAGATCGCCTTTCGGGTGCCGGTGCGCCTAGAACGCCAGATTCCTCTGGGGGCTTGGATCGAGTTGGAAGTTGTGCAGGCGGATCCCCGTGCGGACGTAATTGAGCTGCGCGAGGTGGGACGAGAGGCGGCCATGTGCGGATAGATGCACCTTAACCTGCTGCTCACCCAATCTGCGCGGATAGCTGATACAACAGAGGGGGGAGTCTCAAAAGTCTGGATCGTGAATTTTCTTTAGGGGGGATCCCATGACTGCACGACCTTCCGGCCCACCTCCAATCGTTTACATTCTTTTGTTCGCGATACTGGGAGGCGGCGGCTGGTATGCCTATCGTTCCGGCCTGTTGGACTCGCTGCTCAATCGCTCCACTCCCACCCAAGCAGGGATCCCGGTCGCCCAGCCCCAAGCCCCAACAGCGCCCAACCCCCCTCAGGCCCAGGTACCCAACCCGCCTGCCAACGCCGTTAATCTGGATACTTCTCTGCCCAACCCAGCAGTGCTCCAGATGGATGGCAGCGTCACGATGATCCGGCTCGTCTTGGCCCTGAAGGGAGGCTACACCCAGCGCAACCCCGGCATTCCCCTCGCCTATGGGATCCCGGATGGCAAGCCCAATGGATCCAATGCCGGCCTGAAGGCCCTGATGGAAGGTCGCATCCAGATGGCCGCTAGCTCCCGCCCCCTCAATGCCAGCGAAGTGCAGGCGGGTCTACAGGCGATCCCGGTGGCCAAAGATGCCCTGGCGGTGGCGGTGGGGGTGAACAACCCCTACAAAGGAGGACTGACGCTGCAGCAATTGGCCGATATCTTCCAGGGTCGGATCACCAATTGGAGCCAGGTGGGCGGCCCGGATCGGCGGATTCGGGTCCTCAATCGCGCCCCCCAGAGCGGCACCTACAGCGTTTTCCAAGAGCTGGTGTTATTGGGGTCGCCCTTTGCTCCCGATAACCCTCCCTACTTCACCACCGCCACAGAAGATGTCACCACCCCGCTGCTGCGGGCTTTGGGAGAAGATGGCATCACCTACAGCACTGTCGATCAGGTGCAAAACCAGCAAACGGTGCGGATTGTGCCCATCGACGGCCAGATGCCCACCCGTGAGGCCATCCAGAGGGGCAGCTACCCCTTGGCGCGGACTGTGTTTTTGGTGGCACCTCAAAGAACCAGCCCTGTGGTGGCCGACTTCATCAACTATGCTCTTTCGGATCAAGGCCAGCAAATCATTGGCCGCACTGAGTTCATCCCCCTCCGATAGCAACCCAAAAATAGCATCTGAGATAGCCGCCGACAGCAAGCGCAGCGATATCTCTGGGCTTTTCCAGAAGACGCCTTCCACCTGCTCCTATTCAAGGCACTTAGTCGTTTCAGGTTAGAGTAAGGCGCCTGAGCTATTGAGAAAAGCCTTTGGCCACGTGCGTTCAACGTTTTAGGGGTGGGTGCAGCGTCCTAGTTTGAATCCAAATGACCCTAGATGTTAGAGAGGGGGCCCTAATTTTCACCAAAGTTCAATTTTTCAGTTCTCTCGGCGCACAGCGCTCTCATGCCACTTGCCCAACACCCTGTCGGATAGAGCACTCAAGGAAATGAAGATCAGGATCCCCAAGCCGGTGACCAAGATCAAGGCCGCAAACATGCGGGGCACCTGCAGGTTGAAGCTGGAGATCAAGATCTGGTAAGCAATCCCGGCCCGTTGCCCACCGGTACCGGCAACAAACTCCGCCACCACCGCCCCAATCAAAGAGAGGCCACCGCTGATGCGCAGGCCCCCCATGAAATAGGGCATGGCACTGGGCAGCCGCAAGTAGATCAACGTTTGCCAGCGGTTGGCCTTGTACAGTTGGAACAGGTTGAGCAGGTTGTGATCGACGCTGTTCAGCCCCAGAGTGGTGTTGGAAAGAATCGGGAAAAAAGCCACAATCCAGGCGCACACCACCATCGCGGCAAAGGTGTTGTTGCGCAGCCAAATGATGATCAGCGGGGCGATGGAGACAATGGGCATCGTCTGTAAAATCACCGCATAGGGGAAAAAGCTGCGCTCAATCCACTTGCTCTGGGTGAACACAATCGCGACCAAAAGCCCCGACACTGTGGCAGCCAAAAAGGCCACCACCGTAATTTGCACAGTGATCAACAGGGAAGGAAAAAGCGTTCCCCAGTCGCGGATGAGGGTTTGCACCACCAAAATCGGCCCCGGCAAGAGGTAGTGGGGCACTCCCGTTACCCGCACCGCCACTTCCCAGCCCACCAAGAAGAGGATCCCGACGAGGACGGGGGCAATCACTTCCAGGTTGAACCAACGGCCCAGATTCAACCCCTTCGCGGGCACCCCTGAGCCGGCACTCGGTATGTCTGCCTCATCCGTGGGTTGGGGTCTGAGCTTTTCTTCAACCGCGCCGGTCAGCTTGGGCAGAGACCAATCTGGCCAATGGAGAGGCCAGCTCTCCCCCAAGCCAACAAGGGATCCCAGCCAACGGCGCCATGGCTCGAGAAGGTGGACAAACGGGTCGAACATATCGTGAAGTTGAGATACGCAATAGAGAGTCAAGGGAGCACTGTCAAGCAAGGGATCCCGTCAGCGCAAACGTCCGGCAGAGAGGGGGCGCAAATAAGGATCCTGAGCTGAGCCGTGCATGGCCTCGTGCAGACGGGCCGACACTTCACGGCAGTAGTTGTTGTAAAGGGAAGAGGTGCGAAAGTCTTCCGAGCGGGGATAGGGCGCATCGATGGGAATATCGGCTATCACCCGCCCTGGGCGAGCCGCCATCACCACCACGCGGTTGGACAGGTAGACGGCCTCGTAAATGTTGTGGGTAACAAAGATCACCGTCCAGCGCTTTTCTTGCCACAGCTCCAACAGGTCGCTGTTCAACTTGCTGCGGGTGATTTCATCCAGAGCTCCGAAGGGTTCATCCATCAGCAACACCTGCGGCTTGGTTACCAGGGCGCGAGCAATGGAAACCCGCATGCGCATGCCGCCCGATAGCTCGCGGGGAAAACTGCGCTCAAACCCCCGCAGGCCCACCAGTTGCAGAGCTTCCAAGACATCTCGATCGGCTTTTGGCTTGGGCTCACCTGCCAACTTCAAGGGCAGACGCACATTGTCCATCACCGTTGCCCAAGGCATAAGGGCCGGTTCCTGAAACACAAAGGCCAACTTGGGTTCCCCTTGGAGAGCATCCTTCTCAAGATTTTGCCCCCATTCGATAAAGCCTGTGGTCAGATGCCCCAGACCTGCCACCAACCGTAGCACTGTGCTTTTCCCACAGCCGGATGGCCCCACCAAGCTAACGAACTGCCCTTCTTGGATGGTCATATTCATGTCCTGCAAAGCCACCGTGCCATTGGAATAGACCTTGCTGACATGGTTGAGGGTGATGACAGGGGTGGGCATGGCTGGCAACTCCCGGAGCAGAGGAAGCACACACTTTCAAAATAACCCTCTCTGCCGCCTCTGCTTGGTAGGCGTAACTACAACTCTTTCCCTCAGAACCGGTTTCCAGAGAGTTTCTCACGGAAAGCTTGCGATGACCCAAATCGGAGCAGCAAGTCGGTATGATGTTGCCGACCACCCTCTGGCCAAGGAACACATGGGATCCCTATTTAAACCGGTTGCAGGTGCTGTTACAGCCCCGCGAGGATTTCGAGCCGCTGGAGTGGCCGCTGGCCTCAAGCCCTCAGGAGCTGCGGATCTGGCTTTGATCGTTTCCGAGTGCGATGCGGTTGGGGCAGGCGTTTTTACCACCAATCAGGTCAAAGCAGCCTGTGTCACCTACAACCAAGGGATCCTCGCCCAACAGCAGCCGGTGCGGGCCATCCTCTGCAATGCCGGGCAAGCCAATGCCTGTACCGGCGAAGAAGGGGAGCGCAACAATGCCCAACTGGCCCTCTGGGTGGGAGAACGGTTGGGGATCCCGGCCCATCAGGTGCTCACGGCCTCCACAGGGGTCATCGGGCGACAACTGGAAATGCCGAAAATCCAAGCAGCCCTGCCTGGCCTTATCGACAGCCTCTCTCCAGAGGGGGGGGAGAGCGCCGCCCGCGCCATCATCACCACCGACTTGGTGACCAAAAGCGTTGCCCTGCAGGCCGAGATCGACGGGTACACCGTCAGGGTCGGGGGCATTGCCAAGGGATCCGGCATGATCCACCCCAACTTGGCCACGATGCTGGCTTTTTTAACCTGCGACGCGGCTGTGGATCCCCGCCTGTGGCAGCAGATCCTCAAGCAAGCTGCCGACCTCAGCTTTAACCAAATCACGGTGGATGGGGATACCAGCACCAACGACATGCTCTTGGCTCTGGCCAACGGCCAAAGTGGGATCCCAACCCTGCAAGCCGGCACAGAAGCTGCCCAGACTTTGGCGGAGATGGTCAACCAAGTTTGCATTCATCTGGCTAAGGCCATTGCCCGCGATGGGGAAGGAGCTACCAAGCTGCTGGAAATTCGGGTGTGTGGGGCTGTGGATGATGGGGCAGCCCGGCATATGGCCCGTGTGATCGCCAGCTCTCCCTTGGTGAAGGCGGCAGCTTTTGGCAACGATCCCAACTGGGGACGGGTGGCAGCCGCCGCCGGCCGAGCCGGGATCCCTTTTGACAGCCGCCGGTTGGATATTCGTCTGGGGGATTTTCTGCTCATGCAGGCGGGAATGCCCCTGGCTTTCGATCGCAAGGCAGCCTCTGAGTACTTGAAAGGGGATCCGGTGACCTTTACCGTGGATCTCCATCAGGGATCCGGCCAGGGCGTGGCCTGGGGCTGCGATCTCAGCTACGATTACGTGCGCATCAACGCCGAATACACCACCTAACGGGGGATCCCAACCATGACCACCGAATCGAACGCAAATAACGGCTTTTCTACCGAAGCCCAAGCGGCTCTGGCCAAGGAAGCGAGGCTTTCCCTATCCGGTTGGCAGCAAGAGGTGAGTCGAGGCTTAGCCTTGGTTTCATGCCACCAACATCCGCAACGCACCGGCCCACAACCTGGTGCAACTGGGCATTGGCGGCTGGCAAGTGCCACGGCAAGGGGTGAAGGTGTGCCGGGAGCGGGCCACCCACATCCTCACCGTTACCGACATCACCGAAATGGGCTTGGATGCAGCCGCCGATTTCGCCCTCGAAAAAGCCCTAGACGGCACCGATTGTGTGTACATCAGCTTCGATATCGACTGCATCGATGCCGGCTTTGTACCCGGTACAGGCTGGCCAGAGCCGGGTGGGCTGCTGCCGCGGGAAGCGCTCTACTTGCTCAAGCGCATTGTGCGGGAAGCACCGATCTGTGGCCTGGAGGTGGTGGAAGTCTCTCCCCCCTACGACATTAGCGATATCACAGCTCTAATGGCCACCCGAGTTATTTGCGATACGCTGGCCCATTTGGTGGTATCTGGGCAGCTGCCGCGCCGAGAGAAGCCCGCCTACATCCACCCGGAGGCGACGCCAGAAATGGCCGGCGACTGGAGGTAAGAGATGCACGAGACCGACATGACCCGCGCCTTGATCCAAACACTACGTGACTGGTGGCAAAGTCAGCCGGGACAGCCTCAGATCGCTCGGGTGCACCTGGTGGTAGGACAGTTCACCTGTGTAGAGCCGGCCAGCCTAACCTTTGCCTATGCTGCACAAACCCAGGGTACTTTCCTACAGGGATCCCAGTTGGTCATCCGGGAAACGCCGCTCATTGCCTATTGCCATCCCTGCGGCCAAGAATACAAGCCAGAAATAGGCCGGCGCTATGCTTGCCCCAACTGTGGATCCCCGATGGAAGAGATTCGCTCGGGCCGAGAGCTGAAAATTGACTACATCGAAATTGACTACATCGAATGTTCAACAAACTTCACCCCACCGGCGCAACCAGAAGTCGCCTAGGCCGCTCCAAAGCTAAGTCCCAGAAGGACAGCCGCTCCCAAGCTGAGGATGAACATCAAGCCGGCAGGCATTAACGTTCGGGTTTTGCGGTAGCGCAGGGCGAATACGATAGATCCCAGCACTGTCGTCCCCAGGCCCAAGCCCAGCCCCCAGCGGGGATCCACCCCCAGCAGCCCATAGCTGACTCCGCTGAGGGCGGCCCCAACCAGCCCCCCGATGGGAGACTTGGAGCTTTTGCCTTTGCTATAGCCGATTGCTCCGCCCACCAAAAGCAGTGCCCCGTAGACCAGCAAGGTGATTTGTGCGGCCAGCATGATGGGAAAACCTTGTCCTCTCTAGGTTTAATCCACGAGGATATCGCGAATCAAGGGCAAGCGAATGCTGATGTAGCGATTGAGAATTGAGGCATCGACACTGCTGAGGGCGTGTTTTTTCTGACAGGCGCTCAGAAGCAGGTTCACCAAGTCATCGTCACGCTTTGTGAGCCAATCTGGCCTGCCAATCTCGCTGACCAAAGACCAAAACTGGCGTACCATTTCAGGAGTCATGGCATCCATTTTGTGGAGATAGGGGCTGAACTGCAAAAGAATGGTCTAGGCCATCGATTCGATTCTAGAAAAAAGACCTCATCCCCGAGGACAATATTTCAACTCCGTCACAACTTAGGATAAGATGTTATGCTTTCCCACAAAGCTCAGCAAGCAGTGCCCCTTCTGGCTTTGTGAGGATCTTAGGAAGGTAAACTGGCAACTCCTGACATATATCAACATTAGGCGTTAAAAAACGATGATTCCTGTCAAAATCTCGACATCAGCATCAGAAGGTTCACAAGCCCCCTTATCCAAGCTGTAAGACAGGGAATCTGGGCGAGCAGGGGCTAGCGCAAGGCGTACTGTAACCTATAGGCTCCTTCTTCTCGTGGCTTATGGGTGTTGGCCCGCAGGGTATAAGTGCCGGTGCGGGGCAGAAAGGCAATCATCAGAGCATCGGTTCCACCCCCTTGGTCATCATCCCAAGCCCTGACTTCTCCACTGGGATCCAGCAGCTGCAAAAAGGCATCGAAATCGGAGCTGGTCATGGAAGCGATCAGGATCTGGCCGGCGCGGGCGGCAATGGGATATTCGTCCATCCAACTGCCATCCTCGGGATGCTGAAGGGATCCCTCCTGCAGACGGCCCGATAGGCTTTCCTGCCAATCTACCTGGGTGAGGATATAGGTGAGCCGGTAGTTGCCGGTGGATTCCGGCTCAAAGCTGGTGGCCCGCAGGGTATAGGTGCCTCCCTCCGGCAGACGCACTGCCAACAGGGCATTCACATCCAGGCCAGAGTCATCGTCAAAGCCAATCACCCGCCCTTGACCGTCCACCAGCTCCAGATAAGCATCAAAATCTTCGCTCTCTAGGGCCGCAATCAAAATCTGTCCCGGCTCAGCGGTGACGGGGATCCCATCCCAAAAGCTGCCGTACTGTCGGCTGACTTGATCTCCCACCTCCAGCGCTCCCGCCACGGTTTGGCTGCCTCTCCACAGAGCAGAACGGGTCAGCGCAGATCCCACCGGCAAGCCTCTCTCTCCCACCCGATCCAGCAGCCGACAGCCGCCGGCCAACCCCAATGCCACCAGAGCCAGAGTCAAACGGGATCCCCAACGGCGAGGAGACACGCAAGAACGGTACAAGCTCAGCATCAAAAGGGATCCCTTTCTAAAGAATGGCAACTGTAGACTGATCCTACCCCCTGATTGATTGAGCGAAAAGTTGGCCAGAGACGACAACTTCTGCCGAACTTCATGCTGAGTTTTGAGGTTGTTGGCCTGCCCCTTCCTTGCTTTTCCAGCCGAGAGCATACTGGTCTACAGGGCCTCCCAAGCTTGCAAGACGGCTTCTAGGGCCAGCCGCCCATGGTAGAGATGGGTTCCCCCCTGCAAGTAGACGGTGTAGGGATCCCGCATCGGCCCATCGGCAGAGAGTTCTGCACTGCTCCCGGCAATAAAGGTGCCTGCTGCCATCACCACCGGGTCTGCATAACCGGGCATCACCTCCGGAACTGGGGTGAGGTAGGAATCCACAGGAGAACTGTTTTGAATGGCGTGGCAAAAGGCCTGCAGCTTTTGCGGGGATCCCAATTGAATGGCCTGGATGATATCGGTGCGAGGAGCTTGAGGCAGAGGCGAGACCGGGTAGCCCAGATCAGAAAACACCTGCGCCGCCAGATGGGCGATCTTCACCGCTTCGGCCACCATCTGCGGGGCCAAGAACAAGCCTTGAAACAGAAGGCGGTTGAGATCTAGAGTTGCCCCCCCCTCCGAACCAATGCCCGGAGCCGTTAACCGACAAGCGGCTTGCTCCACCAGCTCTGCCCGCCCGGCCACATAGCCCCCTGCGGGAACGAGGGTGCCCCCCGGATTTTTGATCAGGGATCCGGCAATCAGATCTGCGCCCACATGGGTTGGCTCCTGGGTTTCCACAAATTCGCCGTAGCAATTGTCCACAAAAACCACAACTTCGGGGTTTTGCGCTTTGACCATTTGGATCATCTCGGCAATCTGGGCAATGGAAAAGCTGGGCCGCCAATCGTAGCCGCAGGAGCGCTGAATGTGAACCAAGCGGGTTTGCGGTCTGAGGGCGGTTTTCAGGGCCTGCCAATCGACAGTTCCCTCCCGCAAATCCAACTGGCGGTAACCGATGCCGAACTCCCGTAGGGATCCCCGCCCGGAACCCCGCAGGCCGATAACCTCCTCAAGGGTGTCGTAAGGGGGGCCGGTAATCGCCAGCAGCTCATCCCCCGGACGCAGCACCCCAAACAAAGCACAGGCAATGGCATGGGTACCAGACACCATCTGCAGCCGCACCACTGCTGCCTCACAGCCCATAATCTGGGCAAACACCCGATCCAAAACCTGCCGCCCCTGGTCGTCGTGGCCATACCCCGACACCCCGGCAAAGTGATGGGATCCCACCCGCTGGTCGCGAAAGGCCCGCAGCACCCGCGCCAGGTTCTCTCTGAGGGTCTTCTCCACCGCCTGAAACTGCTCCTGTAGAGCCTCTTCTGCTCTGTCTAAAAGCTCTGCCGCCTTCAACGGGATCCCTCCGCCCACCCAGTCTGCCCCACCTTTTGCACACCAAGCTGGTTTCGAGGGTAGCATTTCAGCCACCCCGGAAAGAGTTGGCCTTCTCCCCACCGCTCCTCAAGGTGACTGCAGCGGCAGAACCGAGTTCCAAGTTCTTATGTACTTATGTAGCTCTCCGATAGAAACCTTACAGCATGGAACAGTGAACAACAGGCTTGTCAAAGCTAATACCGACAACAACACCATCTCTCAAGTCGAAAGCCTCATATTGATAAAAAATCGATAAAAAGCTTAATTTATATCAATATCCCTTCATTTTTGCTGTCAATGGCTATCCAATCAAGATGCTGCTAGGCTGTAGGATAATACCAACATACCCTGGAGGAAAGCTGAAGCATCTGGATTGCCGAGCTTATGGGCAATACGGCCCACGTTTAGTCTCTCAAAAACAGGTCAGAGTTAGAGACATTGTTTAACCAACTCAGAATCCAGCTCAGGAAGATTTTTAGCAGGCTAGATCTGTCTATGGGTTTGATGATAGATTTGGCTTTTGACTGAGGAACTTGCAACTTAAACTCTAAAAAACCTTTCCCAAAGACACTCAACACAGCCAATAGAAGTGCATGTCTTGCAGGGCGGGGATCCCGCTTCTCTACAGAGCTCCTGCGATTCGGGAAAATCTGGAATTCAACATCTCTGAAACATTAAGAGAGCCTAAATTTATTCTTAACCTCTGGCAGAGATCCTTGAGCGAGATGTTAACCTAGACTTAACCCAAGAGGTTAGTGCCACTCCCAAAGCCGATCTGCTCACCCTTGATGACAGGGCTCCATTTTTGCCAATTAAAGGGCTGACGTCGCCTGTGAGCTGGGATCGCTTTCCAGAGTTAGAGGGATCCCAGGTGGGGATGAGGCGCTATCTCAGGTATAAACCGACATGACTGGGAGAGTCCTCATGACTAAGCTTGTGATCCAAGGGAAAAACGTCGAGATTACCGACGCCATCCGCAGCTACGTTCAAGAAAAAATTGAGCGTGCTGTCAGTCATTTTGCCCAGATCACCAGTGAGGTTGATGTCAATCTATCGGTAGCCCGCAACCCCCGTATCAGTGCCAGCCAATCTGCCGAAGTGACCGTCTACGCCAATGGCACCGTGATCCGGGCGGAAGAAAGCAGCGAAAACCTCTATGCCAGCATCGACCGTGTGGCCGACAAGCTGGCCCGCAAGTTGCGCAAATACAAAGAACGGAACGGCATTCACCGCGTCCGCCACACCCCCAAAACCTCCGTGGCAGTGGCCCAGCAGCCCGTCACCGATCCGCTAAATACGGAACGGCAAGCGGAGTTACCCGCAGAGGTGGTGCGCACCAAATACTTCGCCATGCCACCCATGACGGTTCAGGAAGCGTTGCACCAGTTGGAGCTGGTGGATCACGACTTCTACGTTTTCCGCAATATCGAAAATGGCGAGATCAACGTTATCTACGTCCGCAACCATGGCGGCTATGGCCTGATCCGCCCCCGCTAAGGCTTGGTGAAGATGCGTGGTGAGCTCTCCTCCCAACTTACTTCTCCAGGATCCAGCGGCACTTTCTATCTGTTGCTACAGCTCACCGATTCTGCCCTGCCGATTGGGGCTTATTCCCACTCCTGGGGCTTGGAAGCTGCCGTTCAAGCGGGTCAACTTCGCGATCGGGCTGGGGTGCAGCAGTACCTGTTGGGGGTTTTGCACATGGGCTTAGCCCCCACCGAGGGCAGAGCCTGTGCCTTGGCCCATCGTCTATCCCGATTGGGATCCGAGTCGGGAGTGGAGAAGCTGCAGCAACAGCTGCAAGCAACCCGTTGGGCGGCAGAGCCGCGCCAAGCCAGCCTAGATTTGGGGAAACGCCTAGCTCAACTGGCAGAACGCACCTGGGGAATCTCTGTCCCCAAGGCAGAGGGGGATCCACTGCATCATTCCGTGGTGTTTGGCTGGATCTGCGCTCAGGCGGGCATTGGGTTGGAAGATACCCTGCGTGCCTTCTTGTTCTCCTCCCTCACTGGGCTGGTCTCGGCAGCGGTGCGTCTGGTACCTTTGGGGCATACCGAGGGGCAAAGCCTATTGGCTCAGTTGTACGAGCCCATCGAGGCAGTGGTACACCAAGAGATCCTGCCGGTTGTGAAGCGGGCCGAAAGGCCAAACCTCTCCCCCAGCTGGCCGGCTTTGGGCAGCTTCACCCTCCTACAAGAACGCGATTGTCAAGTCCACCAACAGCTCTATTCCCGCCTTTTTCAATCTTGAAAGCCGTCAACCCTCACCCCTAAACCCTTCTCCCAGAGGGAGAGGGGAGTTCAGCTAGAAATCGCAGGAGCCCCGCACTGTACCCGTAGGGTCACTGCCGGGAGGAATGCGCTTTGATGAAGTACAATGAACTTATGAGCCAAGTCCTGACCGTCTCCTGTAAGCTCAAGGCGTCCCAGTCACAAGCCGCCAAATTGGACGCGACTTTGGAGGCTTTTGGCCAAGCCTTGAACTGGGTCAACCAGAACACGCCGGAGAAGATCGTCAACGCGGTCAAACTGCAATCCCTTTGCTACTACGAGATTCGAGCCCGGTTTGGCTTGTCCAGTAACTTGGCTCAACAGGTGTGCAGACGGGTAGCGGGTTCCCGCAAAGTGGCTAAGCAGAAAAAGCGTCCCGTCAAGGAGTTTAAGAGCGGCTTTGTTACCTACGACGCTCGCATCTTTTCGTTCCGTCAAAAAGACTGGACGGTGTCGCTGACCACGGTTGAAGGGAGAGAACGCTTTGAACTGGCCATTGGCAACTACCAGCGTGGGATGCTGGCTGGTTCCAACCCCAAATCTGCCACCCTGGTCAAGCGCAAAGATGGCTCCTACTATATCCAGATTTGCGTAGAGAAAAAGCCACCCAAGCAACAAGATACCGACAAGGTGATCGGGGTGGACTTGGGGAGGACGGATATTGCCCATACGTCAGAGGGGGACAACTGGAATGGACAGCAGTTGAACAGAGTCCGAGACCACTACTCCCGACTGAGGGCGGTACTCCAACGCAAAGCCAGTAAGGGCACACGCAGTTCGCGGCGCAGATGCCGTCAACTGTTGCAACGGCTGTCTGGAAAGGAGAGACGCTTTCAAGTGTGGGTCAATCATCGCATCTCCAAAGCTATTGTCTCTAGGGCAAAAGCTACCAACAGCGCTATTGCTCTGGAAGACCTGACAGGGATCCGGGAAAGGGTCAATCAACAGCCACGCAGCAAAGCCGAGCGGCGTAGGACCAACAGTTGGGCGTTCTACCAACTACGTCAGTTTCTGGAGTACAAGGCGAGGGTTGCAGGGGTTTCTCTGATTCTTGTGCCGCCTGCCTACACGTCGCAGACCTGCCACCGGTGTTTGCATATCCATCCCGACCCTGCGCAATCCTACCGCAGTGGCAAGTCGTTCAAGTGTGGGCACTGTGGATGGGAAGGGGATGCGGATTTGAATGGTGCGAATGTGATTGCGCTCTTGGGGGCTGCCGTAAACCAGCCTAGAGGTTCGGGCCTGTTTTGTTCTCTGGTAGAGCAGAACAGGCTCAGGGCTACTGAAAGCCCGCTCCGTACCGCTTAGCGGTCGGAGCCGGGTAGTTTACGGCTTCGTCGTCCATCCAGGAAGGGGGTACAGGTCGGCATCCATAGCTGGAATCCGAGCCATCGTAGCTGCGGGGATCCCGCTGGTACTCCATCAAGGCTTGAAGGGTATCTCGGGGTGGAGTGGCACCGCGCAAGTCCTTCAAAGAGAGGGAAATGTTGGGAGCCGGCAAAGTGGCACCGCCCACATGACAATTCAAACAGGCGGACTGAAAACGATTTTTGCCGTCCGTGAGCTGCTCTGGGGTAAAGGTGAGGGTATGCCCTGCGGCATCTAGAGGCAATTCCACAGGGCCACTCACCCGCAAATACTGGTTCACGTAAGGATCAATGCGGGCAGCCACCGGACTGGCCAGCCCCAGCCACAACAAAGCTAGGATCCCGACCCAGGCCCAGAGGCGAGACGGGATCCGCCATCTCATAGGCAACTTCTGATCCAGATGCGGCATTAGAGATAGGCTGATAGGTCGCTGTGGCTTTCGCTCTTGGTACCACCCCAGCCGGGAACGGTCTTGGCCTGCACCAGAATGTAGCCCGCAATCAGCTTCAGATCCTCGTCGGTGAGGTTGCGCAGACGTGGATACTCACTGGTGAGCTGGGTGTTGGGGTGATACTCCAACAGAGACTCCACCCCGTCATAGGTGACCGGATTCTTGATGTAATCCACAATCGCCAGCACATTATCCCGTGGGGGAGTTGCCCCCTCCAGATCCGAAAGCTTCAAGCTCACATCCGGGTTGGGATAGGTCTGGCCGCCCACATGGCACTGGGCGCATGCGGTTTTGAATAGCTTCTTCCCTTTGGCCAACTGGGCTTCGGTAAAGGTAATAGACTCAGTTGGCGACAGAGCCACTGCAGGAATATCCTTAGCTGCAAACACTGGAGCCAGACCCCAGCCAAACCCAGCCATCAACGCAGCCAACAGCAGGACAAGCAACCGACGACGCGCTGGCGCAAACACCTTCTGAAAAGAAAAAGCTTTGCTAAACATGGTTCTCCGTAGATCAGCCTAGAAAGAGGAGAGGTGGGCTCCACTCCAGCCACAAACCCGACAACAGGATCAAGAATAGACCATTAAGAGATCATTTGCAGATGGGATCCGGGATAGTTTCCCAATGGTTCCATTTGCCTTTGGTGTTAAGTTTGATTACGGAGCTATGGCCTGTTGGGAGTCTGTTGGCCGAGAGCTGACTTGGCCACAGCCCAGTCGAGAGAACTGAGCAGGTAATGAGCAGGTAATGCAGGTAATATAGAGCTTGGCTTGCTTGCCTGGCAACCTCAGAGCAGAAGAATACGGCAGACTCCGTTCCAGGTTTTCCCCATGTCCTCTATCCGATTCCAGCCGTTGCGGGTGGCTTTCACCTGTGCGGATCCCAGTCAAGTGCAAATGCCCGTTGCCGATTTGCTGGCGGCCTTGCCGGCCTCACCGCTTCTGACCTACACAGACCCGGAAGCAGCGGACTTGCGGGTAGAGCTGTTGCCCGATGCCACTTATCACTTTTACCGGCGGGGGGAAGAGGTGGCTCTGGCGGCCTTCCGGATCCCGGTGAAGAAGCTACTGGCCCTGCCTCGCAAGCTGGTGCGGCTGTTGGAGCACGTGGCTGCTTTTGGTAATCTTTTGAACCTGCAACCTGCCAGCGATGCGCTGAGCAGCATCTTGGAAGTGGAATTTCTCCAACTGGAAACCCCGGCCAGCAGCTCTGCCCCTGCCGAAGTGAGCCCCCTGCCGCGGGATCCCCAAGGGAAAGTGCAAATCCAAGCAGGCCGCAACCTGGCCATTGCCTTGAGAAACAGAGCCCCCACTCCAGTGCATGTTTATGTCACCGTCTTTGACGAGCGGCGGTACAGCGTGGATTTGGTTTACCCCTATCAACCAGATCTGCCTGCCCGTTTACGCCCCAACGAGAGCCTGCTGATTGGCTCTGGCCCCCGCTACCTGCTGCAGATGCAGCTGCCAGAAGGAACAGACGTAGCGGTGGATCGCTTCAAAATCTGGGTCAGCAGCACCAGCATGCAGCCAGGCATTATGGTGATGCCCCCTCTGGGGCAACGGCTGGAACCTCCCTCAGAAGATCCCTACGGGGCCGGATCCCGCCTGGATCGGGAAGTTCGGCTGGCCATCTTGGGCAAGGCGGGCAGCACGCCCATGCCGGCTTTTGCGGAGGATCCCTGGTGGTGTATGGAACAAGCTGTCAAAATTGTGGCTTAAGCTAATGCTCTTGGGTGCCTTTCAGACTTCTCGAAGGTGACTTTTTAAGATCCTCTCAAATGTAGCCTCAACCTCATCAACACTGATGACCGACAAATGATAGAGAGAGGATAGACTGGTTTTTGCATCTTGACTAACGTCGGCCAAAACTATGATGGCTTGGTTTCTCTGAAGACCAAGGTCAGAAGCAATCTCGGAGTACTTTTGTACTTTGTCTTGGTACCCACCTGTCTTCGACTCTACCCAGTAAAATTGATCATTAACGTGGAAGAGAAGATCCATCTCAAAATCATCTCCGTTTGACAAAGTAACTTTGGCATTTGCTATGTGAGAAAAATCAATCTTTCCAGTTTGCCTTTTAGCAAGGCAAATCAACCTATTCCTAACGTATCTCTCTAGCCAGTTTCCTGAGAGAAAATTCAGTGCTTGTCGAGATCTGCTGGCTCTTGCTACTAGCAGACACCTAGGCGCTCTGAAGTATCTATACTCTTCCAAAAATGCAATCTTGTATAGCTCTGTGGCAACCTGGCAAGTTGTGACAATTACTTGTTGAGGTTCGTCTCTAAGGTTTATTGAGAAAGAGTTTCCGCTGTTCATACTTGACTTAATCATTCCATAGAATCTTTTGATCAAAGAGTACTGACTGCCCA
The DNA here is from genome assembly GCF_054060215.1 of Thermostichus sp. OS-CIW-30. NCBI lineage: Bacteria > Bacillati > Cyanobacteriota > Cyanophyceae > Thermostichales > Thermostichaceae > Thermostichus > Thermostichus sp. OS-CIW-30. Next base: position 49,960 of record NZ_JBSSCZ010000006.1, read on the forward strand.
TAAAGGCGGCTATTTGATCTAGCTTTTCCTCTTTTTCTTCCGCAGCTATGCTTTTTATCTTTATGTTTTTTGAGTTTAAGAACGACTCTATCTTTGATATATCGACGATAGCTGTCCCATCCTTGTCTCTTAGTACTTCGTCTGGTGTCTCAGGATCTGGTGCTTTACCAATGACCTGAGTAACCTGCTCATTCTGGGAGTCCTGATTTGAGTCCTGATTTGCAGTTGGGCATATCTCGGATCCATGAGAACTTTGAATAGTAACCCGTAGTTGCCGATAAATATCTTTGGCCTCTTCCACTAGATTTTCCAGAATGGCTAGCTGATTGTTCAGTTGCTGGCCATGTTCGGCCAACTTTACAGATATAGCTTGTAGAAAGTCTCTGCCCCAGTCCTGTAGCAAGCTTTGCTGGCTGTCAGCAAGGCGAAATTTAAACTCTTCAAGGGTAGCTTGGACGGCCTGTAACTTTTCCTGTAACTTTTGAGAAATCTTGTCTACCAATCCTTCGCTCAACTTGATGAGTGCTTTGTCCGGGTCGTTGAGTTTTTGGCTGTGTTGGCTTAGCTGCGAAGATATATCTCTGATAATCTCTCGTTTCCAGATTTCCAGTTTAGGACTGGCCCCATACTGGCGAGCAACGTAAATGCCTACCGAGAAACCAACAGCTGCCCCAATCAATAAAACCAAAACTAAGTCCATCAGATACTCCTGTCCTCTGCTGCTGTTACTTTTCTTTCCAGTTAACTGGATTACCTGCTTGCCTCAACATGATAGGAGGAGATAGGTGAATTTTCAAGCAGATGGGGACCTGCCTCTGACCGAAGCTGGGCGCCGACAAGGGATCCCAGCCAGCCTTGCTGAAGAGCTTCTTGAGCAGGAGTCAGTTCAGGCAACACCTCCAACGTGTAGACATCGGGCCGAGGGGGATCCAACGGGATCCAGAAATGTTTCAACTGATCGGCTTGAAAAACGCTCAAACAAATGATCTGGTGGGGCTGATAGGCCGTCAAGCGTTCCGCCAAGTTGGCAGCGCTCACCCTGAACCCATCCAGGGCCACCAGCTCATCGCCGGCCCAGATGCCCGCTTTTTGCGCCGGGGATCCCATCTCTACTGCGCTGATGCGATTGCCCTCGCCGTTGAAATTGAGGCCCAGGTATGGGATGGGGTTGGGGCGGCTGAATTGGGCTTTAAGGGTGAGGCCAAAGGGGTGTAGGTAAGTGTTGTAGTCTAGCTCTTCCGTGCCTTCCACATAGGCGGAGAAAAACCGGCCAAGATCGGCACCGGCTGCCCGCTCAAACGCCTCCCGCAAGTCTTGGTCGCTGTAGCCCTTCTCTGACCGACCAAAGCGCTGCCACAGATCCTGCAAAGCCGTATCCAGGGATCCCCGACCGCCGGAAAGGTGGCGAATGTGCAGATCCAGCAGCCAACAGACCAAAGCCCCCTTTAAGTAATAAGAAACCTGGCTGTTGAGGGTGTTTTCGTGGGGGCGGTAGAGTTTGATCCAGGTATCGAAGCTGGACTCCCGCAGCGATTGCACGGCCCGGCCCGGAGTACGCTGCAAGCGGCCAATCTGTTCGGAAAGAATCTTCAAGAAATCGCCGGCACTGAGGATCCCTGCCCTCAACAAGATGACATTTTCGTAGTAGCTGGTCGCTCCCTCACAAAACCACAGGCATTCCAGATAGTTTTCTTGGTTGTAGTCGATCTTTTCCAATGCCAGCGGACGCAGACGCTTGACATTCCAGGCATGAAACAACTCGTGGGCCAGCAAAGACAAAAAGCGCCGATAGGACTCTGGCTGATGCAGCTCCAGCCCAGAGTAAAGAAGGGTGGTGCTGTACTTGTGCTCAAGGCCACCAAATCCTCCCGGCGACAAATGCACAATGAACCAGTAGCGGTCGTAGGGTAGCCCACCGAAAAACGCGGCTGTGGTTTTGACAATGGCCTTGGCATCGGCAACGGCCCGATCGACATCCAGAGTGCCTGACCCCCAAACCACAAGGTAATGCGGGATCCCTTCCACCTCAAACGATTGCACTCGATGTGGACCCACCTCCACCGGGCTATCCACCAGCTCGTCATAGTCCTCTGCCACAAAAGACTGGCCGGAAGCGGGATCCCCAGAAGAGGAGATCAAAGGCCGCAAACTGGTGGCGATGTGCCAATCCGGCTTGGGGGGGATCACCGTCAAAGTGTAGGGCTCCCGCTCGCGACCGGGCACGTAGAGGAAGAGCGCTGCCCCGTTGAAATAGGCGTGGGTCAAATCCAGATGGTTTGTGCGCACCGTCAGCTCATAGGCATAGACCCGGTAGCACACCTTCACGGCAGAACAGCCCGGCGGATCGATCTGCCAGGTGTTCTTGTCCACCTTCCGCCAGGCCAAAGGGATCCCTTGCTCGGTTGCCGCCTGAAACTCCTGCACGTGACGGGCATATTCCCGCACCAGGTAGGATCCCGGCGTCCACACCGGCAGTCGCAGCCGCAAAGGCATCTTTGGCTCCACCTCTCGGAGCAGCAGCTCCACCTCCAGGAGGTGATTGGCCGGATCCGGCATCCGCACTGTGAAATGCTGGCGGCTCAGTTGAGAAGGTGCAGCAACGATAACCTCTGGGATCCCCATAGATAGATAGAATGTTCCAACCCACTCCACTCTCTACCGCCAAGGGCCGACGCAACCCCCAGCGACAATGGCTCTTATCCTAACCCCTGCTTTCGGTTGGGGATCCCTTTCTGGGGCAAAAACGAGACTCAAAAATGTAGCACGTGCTACAAAGATGCCTGGGCAGAACCTTCTACTTTAGGGTAAATCTTGGTATCATCATCGATTCTGAAGTCAAGGGGTTGCAACCTAGCCTAATGCTTCTAGATTGATCTTAATAGGTTGATCTTAGGTATAAACTGACCTTAAAAGGTTGATGAGTATGGCGGTGGCCGTAGCGGAAAAATCTCTGATCACAGCCTTCAAGCAATTGGGAGGCCCTCACCATCCTCCGGTTATCGAAACGTTTGAGCGCGGGAAGACCATTTTTTTTCCAGGGGATCCGGCGGAGCGGGTTTACTTTTTGGTGAAGGGAGCCGTTAAGCTCTCGCGGGTCTACGAAATGGGAGAGGAAATCACCGTTGCCCTCCTGCGGGAAAACAGCATCTTCGGCGTGCTCTCCTTTATCACAGGACAGCGCTCCGACCGCTTTTATCACTCGGTGGCTTTTACGCCTACTGAGTTGCTCTCTCTGCCGATCGAGCAGGTGGAAAAATCCTTGCAGGAGAACGCCGAACTGGCCATGTTGCTGGTTAAAAGCCTGTCGTCTCGTATCTTGCAAACGGAGATGATGATCGAGACGCTGGCTCATCGCGACATGGGATCCCGTCTGGTCAGCTTTTTGTTGATCCTCTGTCGCGATTTCGGAGTGCCTGGCCCGGATGGGGTCACCATCGATCTCAAGCTGTCTCACCAGGCCATTGCCGAAGCCATTGGCTCAACCCGCGTCACCATCACCCGCCTGTTGGGAGAGCTGCGCAAGAAGAAGTACATCTCCATTCACAAGAAGAAGATCACCGTACACGACCCGATGCGGCTGAGCCATCGCTTTGCCTAGAAGGAAGAGGAGAACACCTCCTGAGCAGCACCCTGCCTAGGCAAACCCCGCTCGATGGTTGGTTGAAGCTCTGGCCGGCCTATGTTCAATCTACTGCTGCAGCCTTGAAGAATCTCTATACCTAAAGGACAGACTTAAAGTTTTCTGGAAGCTGACCGGATCGCGGGCAAGAATCTACTAGTCTATGGGGGGATCTGGCTTTGGCCAGAGCTATCTAGCCAATTGCTGAGGTGTAACTGTGGAAACGGCCATCGAGTGGATTACCGCCCATGAGATCCTCGACTCGCGAGGACGCCCCACCTTAGAGGCCCTGGTGGGTTTAGCCAATGGGGCGACGGGCTTGGCGCAGGTTCCCAGCGGCGCTTCGACCGGTACCTTTGAGGCCCATGAGCTGCGGGACGGGGATCCCAAACGCTACGGCGGTAAGGGCGTGCTGAGGGCGGTGGAAAACATCCTTGGCCCCATCCAGTCGGAGCTGCAGGGAGAAGATGCCCTCAACCAAGCCCGTATTGACCAGTTGCTGATCGACCTGGACGGCACCCCCAACAAGTCCCGCCTGGGGGCCAACGCTATTTTGGCAGTTTCTCTGGCGACAGCCAAAGCGGCTGCGGAAGCAGTGGGCTTGCCTCTTTACAAATACCTGGGGGGGCCCTTTGCCAACCTGCTGCCGGTGCCGCTGATGAACGTGCTCAACGGCGGCGCCCACGCCGACAACAACGTCGATATTCAAGAATTTATGCTTGTGCCCATTGGAGCGGCCAGCTTTCGCGAGGCGCTGCGCTACGGGGCTGAGGTGTTTGCGGTACTAAAACAAGTGCTGCAGCAGAAGGGGCTGTCCACCGGTGTGGGGGATGAAGGGGGGTTTGCTCCTGATCTCGACTCCAATGCGGCGGCTTTGGATCTGCTGATGACGGCTATTGAACAGGCAGGCTACAAACCGGGAGCAGATATCGCCTTGGCCTTGGATGTGGCCGCCAACGAGCTGCTGCAGGATGGGCAATATCACTTTGAGGGCAAAGCCCACAGCACGGCTGATATGGTGGCTTACTACCAGCAACTGCTGGCCAACTATCCCATCCTTTCCATTGAAGATGGGCTAGCGGAAGAAGACTGGGCCGGTTGGCAAGCCATGACCGCTCAACTGGGATCCCGGGTACAGCTGGTGGGAGATGACCTGTTTGTAACCAACCTGACCCGCCTGCAAAAGGGTATCGACAGCGCCGCCGCCAACGCCATTTTGATCAAGCCCAACCAAATCGGCACCCTGACGGAGACCGTCTCGGCCATCCAATTGGCAGTTCAAGCCGGCTTTCGCACCATCATCAGCCACCGCTCTGGCGAGACGGAAGACACCACCATTGCCGACTTGGCGGTGGCCACCCGTGCCGGGCAGATCAAAACCGGATCCCTCTGCCGCAGCGAGCGCATTGCCAAGTACAACCAACTGCTGCGCATCGAAGACGAGCTGGGGGAAGCGGCAGTTTATGCCGGTCGGGTGGGCCTGGGTCCTAGAGCTCGCTAACTTCCCGTTCCGTCCCAGGGGATCCCTAGCACCTGCACCAAAAAGGCCCAGCGGTCGGCAGCTTCCTCAATCAGCTTGCTGGTGGGCTTGCCGGCCCCGTGCCCTGCCTTGGTGTCGATGCGGATGAGGATGGGCTGGGATCCCCCCTGGGCTACCTGCAGGGCAGCGGCAAACTTGAAGCTGTGGGCGGGCACCACCCGGTCGTCGTGATCTGCGGTGGTGATCAGGGTGGCGGGATAGGCAGTGCCGGGCTTGAGGTTGTGCAGAGGGGAATAGGCGTAGAGGGCCTTGAATTCCTCCGGGTTCTCCGGGGATCCGTACTCGGAGATCCAGGCCCAGCCGATGGTGAACTTATGAAAGCGCAGCATGTCGAACACCCCCACTGCCGGCAGGGCCGCTGCAAACAGCTCCGGCCTCTGAACCAGGCAGGCCCCCACCAGCAGGCCGCCGTTGCTGCCGCCGGAGATGGCCAACTTGGCGGGGTTGGTGTAGCCATGGGCTATCAGCCACTCGGCAGCGGCAATAAAGTCGTCGAACACCTTTTGCTTGTTGAGCTTGGTGCCCGCCTGGTGCCACTCTTCTCCGTACTCGCCGCCGCCGCGCAAATTGGGCTGGGCGTAAACCCCTCCCATTTCCAGCCAGGCCACCAGACCCACTGAAAAGCTGGGGGTAAGTGAGATGCCAAAGCCACCGTAGCCATACAGCAGGGTGGGGTGATCCCCTGTCCGAGTCAGGCCGCGGCGGTGGACGAGAAACATGGGGATGCGGGTGCCATCTTTGCTGGTGTAGAACACCTGCTGCACCTCGTAGGCCTGGGGATCGAAATCCACCTGGGGCTGACGGAACAGGGTGCTGGTGCCGCTGGTGAAATCGTAGCGGTAGATGGTGGGCGGGGTGGTGAAGCTGGTGAAGGTGTAGAAGGTCTCGGTGTCGTAGCGCTTGCCGCCAAAGCCGCTGGCGGATCCCAGCCCGGGCAGCGGGATTTCTCCTAGGTAGGTGCCGTCTAAAGCAAAGGTCTTGATCTGGGTGTGGGCGTCTTTGAGGTAGAAGGCCACAAACTGATTGTTGATCAAGCTAACCCCCTGCAGGGTCTCCTCCGCCTCGGGGATCACCTCCTGCACCCGGTCAGGCTGCTCCAAGTCGATGGCCACCAGTCGCCGCCGAGGAGCTTGGCAGTCCGTCAACAGCCAAAAGCGGGATCCGTCGTTGCCCACGAAGCTGTATTCGGCCTCAAACTCGCGGATGAGCTCTACTACAGGAGACTGGGGATCCCGCAAGTCTTTGTAGAAGATGAGGTTTTTGGGATCCGTGCCCCGCCAGACGGAGATGATGAGGTAATTCCCATCTTCAGTAACCCCGCCGGCAAAGCCCCACTCTTTTTGGTCGGGGCGGTGATAGACCAAAACATCTTCTGACTGGGAGGTGCCCAGGCGGTGGTAGTAGAGCTTCTGGAAGTAGTTGACGCTTTCGTATTCGCTGCCGGGGGCCGGTTCGTCGTAGCGGCTGTAGAAAAATCCTTGCCCATCCAGCGTCCAGCTCGCCCCGGAAAACTTGACCCAGCGGAGGTGATCCGGCAAATCCTCGCCGGTTTCGATGTCCCGCACCTTCCATTCTTGCCAGTCGGAGCCGGAGCGGGAGAGACCATAGGCCAGATACCGCCCATCACGGCTGATGGCAATGCCCGCTAGAGCCACCGTACCGTCTTCGGAGAAGGTGTTGGGATCCAGCAAGACCCTGGCCTCAGCCTCCAGGCTTTCTTGGGTATAGAGAACACTTTGGTTTTGCAGGCCGTCGTTCTTGAAATAGAAGTAGCGGCCCCCTTCTTTGAAGGGCTGGCTGTATTTTTCATAGTTCCAGAGCTGGGTCAGGCGTTCTCGGATCCGCTGCCGGGCTGGGATCTGCTGCAAGTAGTTAAAGGTAAGGTGGTTTTGCGCCTCAATCCAGGCCCGCGTCTGCTCCGAATCTAGATCCTCTAGCCAGCGGTAGGGATCCGGTACCGCCTGCCCGTGGTAGATGTCGACAACGGTGGGATCCGGATAGCTGGGCGGGTAGTTGAGCATGAGACCTAAGCGCTAGAGACCCATTCCACTATGGCAGAGGAGAAGCCAAAAACCCACTCTCCGGCCTTTGCCAGGCATGCTCGCTATAGTGGAAGCCGAGTTGCGGGATAGATTCTGTGTTGCAGGCTTCTCCTTTCTTCCAGGCCGGGCGGATGGGCGCCTATCCCCTGGGCTCAGGCTGCTATCACTTCTCGGTGTGGGCGCCCTTGGTTGAGCAGGTGGAGCTGAAGCTGCTCAGCCCTGTCCAACGTTGCTTTACTCTAGTGCGGGATGAGCAGGGCTATTGGCAGGGGGAGGTGGACGGGATCCCACCTGGGCCAGTGGACTACCTCTACCGCCTGCACACCTCAGCAGGGGTAGTGGAGCGGCCGGATCCCGCTTCCCGCTGCCAGCCCTACGGCGTCCACGGCCCTTCGCGGGTGGTGGATCCCCACTTCGACTGGCAGGATCAGGGGTGGAAGGGGATCCCCCTGTCTCAGTGGATCCTCTACGAGCTGCATGTAGGCACCTTTACCCTCGAGGGCACCTTTGCTGCTCTGATCCCTCGCCTGCCGGAGTTGGTGGAGTTGGGGGTAAACGTGCTGGAGCTGATGCCGGTGGCCCAGTTTCCAGGAGAGCGCAACTGGGGCTACGACGGCGTCTACCCCTACGCGGTGCAGACCAGCTATGGAGGAGCGGCAGGCTTCAAAGCCCTAGTCAATGCCTGCCACCAACTGGGTTTGGCCGTCATCTTGGATGTGGTCTACAACCACCTGGGGCCGGAGGGGAACTACCTGCGGGATTTTGGCCCCTACTTCACCGACAAGTACCACACCCCTTGGGGGGATGCCCTCAACTTCGACGACTGCTATTCTGACGGCGTGCGAGAGTTTTTCCTACAAAACGCCGAGTACTGGTTGGAGGAGTTTCATCTCGATGGGCTGCGGCTGGACGCGGTGCATGCCATCTACGACTTCAGCGCCTACCCCTTCTTGCAGGAATTGGCAGAGCAGGTGGATGCCCTAGAAGCTCGCACTGGCCGGCCCAGGGTTCTCATTGCCGAAAGCGACCTCAACGATGTCCGCCTCATCACCCCCCGAGAGCAAGGGGGCTACGGGCTAGATGCCCAGTGGTGCGATGACTTCCACCACTCACTTCACACCCTGCTTACCGGGGAAAAGACAGGCTACTACCAGGATTTTGGCGAATTGGAGCACCTGGCCAAGGCTTACCGGGAGAGCTACGTTTATTCTGGCCAGTACTCCTGCTACCGCGCCAGGCGTCACGGCAACTCCGCTGTTGGGCGACCGGGATCCCAATTTGTTGTCTGCATTCAAAACCACGACCAGGTGGGCAACCGCAGGCTGGGAGAGCGCCTTAGCCAGCTTACCTCTTTCGAGGGCCTCAAATTGGCTGCCGCTGCCCTGCTGCTAGCTCCCATGCTGCCGCTGCTATTTATGGGGGAAGAATACGGGGAGGTGGCCCCCTTTCTGTATTTTGTCAGCCACGGGGATCCCGATTTGGTGGAAGCGGTACGACAGGGACGCCGCCGCGAGTTCAGCGCCTTTGCCTGGCAGGGAGAGCCGCCGGATCCCCAAGCTGAAGAGACTTTCTTGCGCTCCAAGCTCAATTGGGAGTTGAAAAAGGCCGGTCACCACCAGGTTCTCTGGAAGTGGTACCAGGCCCTGATCCGGCTGCGCAAAACCCAACCGGCCCTCCAGCACTTGGAGCGGGATGGAGTGGAAGTGGAGCTCTTTTCCAACTCTGGCCTAGCTCTGCACCGCCGCCAGGGATCCCAGGCTTTGCTTGCCCTTTTCAATTTCAGCCCCGATCAGCCAGTCACCTATACCCAATGGCCCAGCGGCACCTGGGAAAAACTTTTGGACAGCCATGAGACCCAGTGGTTGGGCAAGGGATCCTCTCTGCCCGCCGGAAGCCAAGGAGATCTTGTGGAGGTACCGCCCTATGGGGTGGCGGTGTACGGTCAGAACCCCTAAAAGAGGTAATCCCGGCCGCAGCCGTAGCGCCAAGCCTCGCGGCGCCGTCTCCAGAAGTAGTCCTGGGGGTTGGTTTCCGGCTCCGGGCGATCTGTTAGCCTTTGCAGCAGCTCGTAGAGGCCAAGGGCGCCAAAGTGGCCCGCCCATTCCACCAACTCCGGCAACCCCAACCGGGGCAAAAGTCCGGCCACCAACCGAGGATCCCGACTCATCGCCCCCCACAGGGCCTGGGCCAAGCCGCCGAACTGCACTACATCCTGCAAAAAGGGCTTCACCACCTGGGGGCCGGCGGCAAACATGGCCGCAAACACCCTGCTCAACAGGCGGTTAATGCTATTGGGATCCCAACTTTTGTTCTGCAGAGGGGGAATCATGGCCTTCTGAAATAGCCAGGTCACGGCCAAGTTGGGCTGGTAGGGTTGCAGCAGGGCCAGGGCTGCCTGGTTCAACTGCCGTTGCGCCAGGGCCTCGTGGATCCCCTGCTGTAGGCGATCCAGGTGGCGCAACATGGCGCCAAAGCCGCCAAAGCTTAGAGGCGACTGGCTGCCACTGCTATCCCCCACCGCCAATAGGCGATCCCAGGGCAGTTGCAGCGGGCTGCGGCGGTAGGCGGGGAAAACGCCACATAGCTTGCGCACCCAGCGGATCTGGGCCAGCTCCACCCCCTGGTAGGCTGGCAGCAGCCGGCAGTAATCCCGCCAGAGCTGCTCTAGACTAGGCCGCCGGGGATCCCGGTCGCAGTAGGTAAAAAGATAGGTGGTGCGCCCATCGCGGGCAGGGAAAGCTTCCCAAAAGGGCTGGTAGCCATTCTGGGCTGGGGTAAAGCTGTAGAAGAGATCTCCCGTGGGTTGGTCGGGCAGCCCCTGGGCACAGGATCCCACCACCAGACAGACGCTATCTGGCGGCTGCCCTTGGCGAGCCTGGGCCGCGATGGGCGAGCGGTGCCCCATGGCATCCACCAGCAGTTGAGCACGGATCTGTCCCTTGGTGGTCTGGAGGCAGATCCCATCGGGGTGAACGGTGGCACTTTGAAAGGCAGTCTGCTCCCACACTTGGCCCCCCCAGGCCAGGAAATGCTGCTTGAGGAACTCCAGGAGGCTGACTGGATCCACGCCCACATTCAGCACTCCCTCCACCCACCAGTGGGGGCCCTCCCCAAAGCCAATCCGCCCCCTCGGGTAGTGGGTAACCTGGACTGCCTCCCACTCGGGCGGGGTAAGCAGCTCCAGCTCTAACAACACCTGCAGCTCCTGGTGTGAGGTGTTCCACTCCTGCTCCCGCCCCCGCAGGATCCCGCGCTCCAGCAGGATCACCCGCCAGCCCCGCTTGGCCAAAGCCGCCCCCAGAAGGATCCCCAAGGTGCCGCCGGCAATCACCACATCGGCATCCCAGGATTGGCTGCCCAAACGAGCGGAAGAAGGGTGAACCACTGCCGGGGGCAGTTCCGCCTGCGGCTGCCGCAGGGATCCCCACCAGCGATCCAAGGTGGGCAGGGCTTCTGGCGGGGGGACGAATTCAGCCATCGGCAGGAGGAACTTCACTCTAGACCAAGCCCCGACTTTTGAGGCGACGATGAATCAAAACCAGCGTATCCACCTCGCCGACATTGCCCGGAAACAACACCACCGGCAGGTTGGGAAAGCGGGGATGATCAGACGGGGTGATCACCATCGAGATCCCAGGGTAGACTTGCCCCAGCAGACGCACCGCCGGCAAGTTGAGGCCAACGCTGAGGGTGTCGTTGGAGGTGATGCCGCCCTTGCTGATGAGATAGCCGATCCCTTCTGGCAGCCCCTGCACCACACCCATCAACAACCGGGAAACCTTCTGCCCAAAAGCTAGGCGCATTTCTACGGCGTCCTTTTCGAACGTCAGTTCCTCTCGGCTGGTGTAGACCACCGGCGTCAGACCCTGCTCATAGGCGCTGTGAACTTGGGCCAGGATCCCAGGCAGCAGCTCCGCGTCGGGATCCAATAGTCGCCTCACCTCCACCTCAATGCCCTGGATCCCTGGCTCCTGCAGAAGGCGGGCCAACTGCTGGCTGGACTTTTGCACGTGGGATCCCACGATCACCACCCCCGGTTGAGAGGAGCGAACAAACTGCCCCATCTGTTCCGGGGGAACGGGTTGTGGCGGCAACTGGGCCAGAGCCGTCAGGAGGCTGGCGGCACTGCGAAACAAAAAGCGTTTGCCTTGAGAGGCTGCCGCCAAAACATCTTGGGCAAAGCGATCCAGATCCGCCTGGGTTTCTCCATCCACCACACAGCAGACATTCCCCTCCAGACTCAAAAGCCGCTCCAGACAGCCGGCGCGAATCTGCTCTAGGGTCAATCGCTCCACCTGCTCAGCCCGGATCCGCCCCTGGGTTTTCTCCTGCACATAGTCCGGCAAATAGCTGTGGTGGTAGCCAAACACCGCATCCCGAGCAAACTCCGTCTCATGCACCGGCACCCAGCGCTCCCCCACCCGTAGGTAGTGGACACTGTTGCGGGTGATGCGCCCTCCCTCAAAAAAGGCCGGCACCAGAAAATGGGCATCAAAAGGCCCCAGCTCTGCTGCCATCACATCCGTTTCCAGGGGGTAATGCCCCCGCAGCGTCGAGTCGGAGCGGCTAACAAAAAGGGCCCGCTCCCACCCCAGCTCCCCCATGGCCTGCTTGAGGGCCCGGCAGACCGACCGCGTCACCTCCGCTGCCTTCGCCGGGGGCAAAGCCCGAGTATTGGTGAGGATGAAGCGAATCGGCGAACGATCCTGCAACCCCAGCTTCAAGGTCTCCGGATCCCAGCGGGTGAGGAGCAAGCAACTGTGAACGGTTTGGGATCCGGTGGGATCATCGTCCAACACAACGATAGGGGGGAGAGCCATGAGACCGTCTCAATCGACAAAGCAACCCGAGAACTCCAGACAGACGAATCCCCCTCAAAGGGCAACCGCTATTTTCATCTTCCCCCAAGTTGGCCATCTTCCCTGCCCCTATTCCAGGCGAAGTTTGCCATGATTGAGATCAACTGGCTCTGTTGAATCCAAAACGACTGCAGACATTTCCCCCCTGCCCACATTCATGGGAGAAAGCCATGGGGCAAGCCGAGCTGCAACTTCACATCAAACGGGTACAGCAGGACGTGCTGCGCATGGGGGCGCTGGTGGAAAAGTCGGTGGTCTTGGCCCAGCAGGCCCTGTTTGAACAGAACTTGGCCGCCGCCGAACAGGTGATCGCCCAAGACAAGCAAATTGACCGTTTTTATCGTCAAATCGAGAAAGACTGTATTAATTTGATTGCCTTGCGCTCCCCGGTGGCGCGGGATCTGCGCTGGATCAGTACCCTGATGCAACTGGTACGCGATCTGGAGCGGATTGGCGACTACGCCAAAGATTTGGCCGAAGTGGCCCTGCGCTTGGTCATGTACCCGCCGCCCCCGGAGCTGGGTCGTATTCAGGTGATGATGCAGCGTTGCCAGAAAATGCTCAGCCACAGCCTGGTGGCCCTGACGGAATTGGATGCTGACCTGGGCCGACAACTGAAGCGGGAAGACGACGCCGTTGATGAAGATTACACTAACCTTTACAATACGTTGGCGCAGCAGTCTGACATTCGCGGATCGGTCGAGCCTATTCTATTGATGTTGCTGGCGATCCGTTACCTGGAGCGTCTGGCCGACCACAGCACCAACATCGGTCAGCGGGTAGCTTTTATCGTCACCGGCCAGCGTGACTAACGCCAACGGGTTGGGTCTTGCGATGTCTTAACCCCTCTTCTTCTCTTCTCTTTTGCCAATACCCAAAATGGACTTCTCTCGAATTTTTCAGCATTTTCTCTCTCAGCCTCCCGAGCAATTGACCGACAAAGATACTCTTCTTGCCCTCTTGCAGTCCCCCGACCCAGAAGCGCCGGAAATGCTCGAGATTGCCCTAGATGGCCTGGTGCGGGCCGGGTTTCTGGAACGATCCGGGGATCCACCCCGTTATCGGCGCAAGCCGGACGAATCTTTGGTGGTGGGGCGTTTGCGCTGTTCCAGCAAAGGCTTTTGCTTCGCCATTCGGGACGAGCCGGGGGTGGAGGATGTGTACATCCACGGCAGCAACCTCAGCGGCGCCTGGAATGGGGATCAGGTGTTGGCGCGGGTCACCAAAGATGGCAACCGTCGCCGCAGCCCTGAGGGAGAGGTGGTGGCCGTTGTGGAGCGGGCCAATTCTGCCCTGGTGGGTCGCCTCAAACAGACGGAACAGGGTTTTCGGGTTGTGCCCTTGGATGACCGGCTGCTGTTCGAGCTGGCCCTGACGGAGGGATCCCCTGTCGAGCTGGCGGAAGGTCGGGTGGCCTATGTGGAGGTGAATCGCTACCCGCTGGGGGATCTGCCCCCAACCGGAACCATTCGCAAAATTTTGGGCGACGGCCCAGAGGCCTCCATCGATGCAGATTTGGTCTGTTGCAAGTACGACCTACCGCAGGAGTTTCCCGCCCCGGTGTTGGAGGCAGCAGCAGCTCTGCCCAAAAAGCTCAGCCGCTCTGACCAAAAGGGCCGCCGCGATCTGCGCGATTGGTTTTGCATCACTTTGGAGCCTTTGGATCTGCAGCATCCCCACGGCTTGGAACCCAACGTGGCTGTTTCCTTGCAGCGGCAAGAGAATGACCACTGGCTGCTGGGGATCCACATTGCTGACGTGGCCCATTGGCTGGATCCCGACCACCCCTTGGAGCAAGAGGCTCAGCAGCGGACGGCCACCGTCTACCTCGATACGATGGTGCTGCCTCTCTTTCCGCCGGAGGTGCACAACCGCCTGGCTCTGTTGCCACAGCAGGAGCGCTTGGCCTATTCACTGCTAGTGACCCTCGACCCAGAAGGGGTGGTACAAAACTTCGAGATTTACCCCAGCCTGGTGCAATCGCGGGCTCACCTGTCCTATGGTCAGGTGCAGGCTCTTTTGGCCACCACCGCCGACTTGGGCCCCGACGAAGAAGTGCCGGAGTTGATGGCCCTGCTGCAAAATCTGCTGCGCCTCAGCCAGATCCTGCGGGCCAAACGTCACCAGGCGGGGGGATTTGACCTGCCCCTGTTGGATTTGCTCACTCCCCACTCTGCCGATGAAAGCGGCTACGGCCCCCTCTTGATCAGCGATCGCCTCGGCGCCCATGCCCTGATGACGGAAATTCTCCTGCTGGCCAACCAAATCCTGGGCCACCATTTGCGCCAGTTGGGGATCCCTTCTTTGGCCCGCGTGCAGCCTGCCCCTGCCGCCGAGGCCCTGCAGAGCTTTTTGCGCCTGGCCAATGCCATGAAGCTGGATCTGAATTTGCAAGATCCCGCTGTCGTAACTCTGGCGGACTGGCAGCGGATTTGTGCCCGCATCACCGCTCCCGATGTGTTGGCCTCTGGCGCGAGCCCGGCCTTGGTGGCGCAGATGCTGGCCACCTTGCCCCCGGTGGAGTATCGCCTCCAGCCTCTGGAAGAGCAACTCGGCCATTTTGGGTTGGGCCTCAAAGAACCCTACGCCACCTTTACGGCCCCCTTGCGCCGCTATGCCGACTTGCTCAATTTGCGTGCTCTGCACCTGGCCCTGAGCAAAGGACGCGAGCGCCGCAGCTCTCGCTCCAAAACCGTGGTGGATCTGCACGGCCCCAGCGGCTACGGCCAAATCGACTGGCAGGTGTTGCCGCCCAAGGTGCAGGAGGAATGGCAGGCGTTTCTCCAGGCGCAACTGCCCAAAATTCAGGAGGGGTACCGGATCCGGCAGCAGGCGGAGCGGGAGCTGATGGGCCTGAAGCGCTCTGAGTTCATGCAAAAGCACCTGGGAGAGGTGTTCCCCGGCCTGATCATCGGCGTCCAGAACTACGGCTTTTTTGTCCAGGTGGATCCCATCTTGGCGGAAGGCTTGGTGCGGGTCAGCACCCTGAAAAACGACTGGTACGAGTACCGCAGTCGCCAGCAGGCGCTGGTGGGACGCAAGAGTCGGCGCCAGTTCCGCCTGGGGGATCGGGTGGAGGTGCAGATTAAGAACGTGGATTACTACCGCCAACAAATTGACCTGGCGGTAATCGGGGAAGGCCGTCCCTACGAAGAAGAAGAATAAGGCGGGGATCCCTCCATGGATCGCAGCTGGAGAGGACGGTTGTTGCGAACTCTGGCTCTGGCAAAATAGGCGATACCTAGATCAGGAAGATCCTACCGGAGCTTCCGGCACCCAGCTCTACTGCCCCGAAAGAGTCCAGGGTGCTCCCTGTGTCTGTATTGCCTTCCTATACTGAGTAGCAAAGCTCTGCCGAACTCCTATGCAGCCCACCAATCCCAACCAATTTACCGAAAAAGCTTGGAGCGCCATTGTCCAATCCCAAGATGTGGCCCGGCGGCACCAGCAGCAACAGTTGGAAACCGAGCATTTGCTGATCTCCCTTCTGGATCAAGAGGGGGGGCTCACCCAAACCCTCCTGCAACGGGCAGGTATCGATCCGAGGCTGGTGCGGGATAAAGTGGAAAGCTTCATCAACCAGCAGCCCAAGTTGGCGCGGGTGGATCAGCTCTACTTGGGTCGCGGCCTGGAAACCACCCTGGATCGGGCCGAGGAGTTTCGCAAAGAGTACGGCGATGACTTCATCTCGGTGGAGCACTTGTTTTTGGGATCCCTGCAAGATGAGCGGGTGGGCAAGCGGGTCTTGGCACCCCTGGGCCTGACGGTAGAGCGCCTCAAACCGGTCATCAAAGAGGTGCGAGGCAAACAGCGGGTCACCGACAAAAACCCCGAATCCCGCTACGAAGCCCTGGAGCGCTATGGCCGCGATCTCACCCAGGCGGCCCGCGAAGGGAAGCTGGATCCGGTGATCGGGCGAGATGACGAGATCCGCCGCGTCATTCAGGTGCTCTCCCGCCGCACCAAAAACAACCCCGTCCTCATCGGCGAACCCGGCGTGGGGAAAACAGCCATTGTGGAGGGCCTAGCCCAGCGCATCAACCGGGGAGATGTGCCGGAGTCTCTGAAAAACCGGCGAGTCATTGCTCTGGACATGGGCGCTCTCATTGCCGGGGCCAAGTACCGCGGGGAATTTGAAGACCGCCTCAAAGCTGTGCTCAAAGAGGTCACTGAATCCGAAGGCCAGATCATCCTCTTCATCGACGAGTTGCACACCGTTGTCGGCGCCGGGGCCGGCGAAGGGGCCATGGATGCCGGCAACTTGCTCAAACCCATGCTGGCGCGGGGCGAGTTGCGCTGTATCGGCGCCACCACCCTGGATGAATACCGCAAGCACATCGAAAAAGATGCGGCCCTAGAACGCCGCTTTCAGCCGGTGTACGTGGATCAGCCTTCGGTGGAAGATACCATCTCCATCCTGCGCGGCCTCAAAGAGCGCTACGAGCTGCACCATGGGGTGAAAATCAGCGACTCCGCCTTGGTGGCGGCAGCGGTGCTCTCCAACCGCTACATCTCCGAGCGCTTCCTGCCCGACAAAGCCATCGACCTGGTGGACGAAGCGGCGGCCAAGCTGAAAATGGAGATCACCTCCAAGCCCGTCGAGCTGGACGAGATCGACCGGCGCATCATGCAACTGCAGATGGAGGAGCTCTCCCTGAAAAAAGAAGATGATGCTGCCTCTAGAGATCGCCTCAGCAAAATTGAGCAGGAGCTGGCCAACCTGACGGAGCGACAACGGGAGTTGAATGCTCGCTGGCAATTTGAAAAAGAGGCTATCGAACGCCTGCAAAGCCTTAAAGCCGAGCGGGACGCCGTCAAGCTTCAAATCGAACAGGCTGAACAAAAATATGACCTCAACCGCGCTGCCGAGCTCAAGTACGGCAAGCTGATGGAATTGGAGCGGCAAATCCAAGAGCAGGAGGCTCACCTGGCCAAGCTGCAGACCAACGGCGAGCCGCTGCTGCGGGAGCAAGTGACTCCTGAAGATATCGCTGAGATCGTCTCCCGCTGGACCGGGATCCCAGTCACCAGCCTGATGGAGTCGGAAAAGCAGAAGCTGCTGCGCCTGGAAGCCCATTTGCACCAGCGGGTGGTGGGCCAAGACGAGGCGGTAGCCGCCGTAGCGGCAGCCATTCGGCGCGCCCGGGCCGGCCTGAAGGATCCCAATCGTCCCATCGGCTCGTTCTTGTTCATGGGGCCCACTGGCGTGGGGAAAACCGAGCTGGCCCGTGCTTTGGCGGAGTTCCTCTTCGACACTTCCGAGGCGATGGTGCGCATCGACATGTCCGAGTACATGGAGAAGCACTCGGTCTCTCGTCTAATCGGAGCTCCTCCAGGCTACGTGGGCTACGAAGAAGGCGGGCAGCTCTCCGAGGCGGTGCGGCGACGCCCCTACTCGGTGGTGCTGTTTGACGAGGTGGAAAAAGCCCACCCGGATGTCTTCAACATCCTGCTGCAGGTGCTGGACGATGGCCGCATCACCGACTCCCAAGGGCGGACAGTGGACTTCAAAAACACCATCATCATCATGACCAGCAACATCGGCAGCGACCTCATCCTGGAAATTGGGGCCGATGAAAGCCGCTACGAGGAGATGAAAACTCAGGTGCTGGCCATGCTGCGGCACCACTTCCGACCGGAGTTCCTTAACCGGGTGGACGAGCTGATCATCTTCCATGCCCTCACCAAAGAGCAAATTCGCCAGATTGTCGGCCTGCAAATGCAGCGGGTGGAAAAGCTGCTGGCAGATCAGCAAATCGAGATCCTGCTCACCGAAGAAGCCAAGGACTACCTGGCAGAGGTGGGCTACGACCCAGTGTTCGGGGCCCGTCCCCTGAAGCGGGTGATCCAGCGGGAGATCGAAAATCCCATTGCCACCAAGCTGCTGGAAAACGAGTTCCTACCCGGCGACCGCATTTTGGTGGATGTAGCCAACGAGCGGTTGATCTTCCGCAAGATCGGCTCTCAGCCCAGCCAAGAGCCGCCGGCGGCTGTGGCCGTCAGCTAAGTCGGGGTCCTTCCGTCAAAGCGTAATCACTTGGTCAGGTGGGTTGTCCTTCAAGGCCTCGTAGAGGTCAGGGAAACAGCCCACCTGCACTCCTTTGACGACGTTTTTGGGAACGCACCGAGCTGGCTCTCTGCGCCCGCGTCCTTGAGCGTCGCACCAGCGGGGTTCCCCTTCGGCTAGGTTGCGCTCCAGAGCGCACATGTCACACATCATCAGCAGGATGTTTTGCTCTTGGGCAACTTTGGCCAAGCGCTCGCCAATGGGATCCCCCTGCCGCAAAACAAAGCAGTTGTCGTCGAAAAAGAACATGCCCACCACCTGCGCTCCATGCACCCCTGCTTCTAGCTGAGGCAGGATCATCTGGCCCAACTTATAGGTGCCGCAGCGAGGGTGAGTGAACACGTAGGCAACTTTCATGAGGCCCCCTTGCCGTTTTCAATTTTGATTATCAGTAATTATCATTTTCAGAGTAACACGAGTTTCTGGGCCAGAGTTGCCGGACCCAGCAGGCCGAGGTGTGTGGTGATCGGCAAACCAGCCTGAGACCGTTCCTGATGCTTTTGCGCCATCCCGCCCTCAGGCCTGGCTTCTCTCCCACAAAGGGAGAGGGAAGCTAGGATAGGCTACTGCGCCACTTCTGTCCTGCTGCTATCGGAAGCTCTTGCGGGATAGCAGGGATCCCTGGCTAGCGCTGAAACTGAAGAGCCTTTCCCCGCACCGAGGGATCCACCTGGCCGTTTTGAAAGGCAATCTGTCCGCCCACGATCGTGACTAGGGGCCAGCCCACCAATTCCCAGCCCTCGAAGGGACTCCAGC
This sequence comes from Thermostichus sp. OS-CIW-30, assembly GCF_054060215.1. Taxonomy (NCBI): domain Bacteria; kingdom Bacillati; phylum Cyanobacteriota; class Cyanophyceae; order Thermostichales; family Thermostichaceae; genus Thermostichus; species Thermostichus sp. OS-CIW-30. Next base: position 68,843 of record NZ_JBSSCZ010000006.1, read on the forward strand.
CGCATTTGGTCAGCAGCTCTTCCCGCCGCACCGGTTTGGGTGTGTGGCGATCCACCAGCACCAGGTCGGCGTCGTAGCCCACCTGCAGCCGCCCTTTGTTGGGGATCCGGTAGAGGCGGGCCGGCGCCTCACACATCCACTGCACCACCTGCGCCAGCGTACAACGCCCCTGCTGGGCTGCCGTCAGCATCAGAGGCAAAGCGGTTTCCACGCCGGGCATACCGGAAGGGGAGTGGGGGTAGGGCTGAGCCTTTTCTTCCAAAGTATGAGGGGCATGGTCGGTGGCAATGCAATCCAGGATCCCGTCGTGCAGCCCCTGCCACAGTTGGGCCAGGTTAGCGGGATCCCGCAGGGGGGGGTTCATCTGGGCCAGGGATCCCAGACGAGCGTAATCGGCGGTGCTGAGCAGTAGGTGTTGGGGGGTCACCTCTGCCGTCACCCAGGCCGGCTTGTGCTGGCGCAGCAGCTCGACCTCTAGGCCGGTGGAAAGGTGCAAAATGTGTAGGCGATGGCGGTAGCGGGTGGCCAAGTCCAAAGCCCGCCGTGAGGCGATCAGGGCCGATTCCTCGTCCTGAATTTGCGAGTGAACAGCTACGTCTGTGCGTCCGGCAAACAGGGCCTTACGAGCTGTGATGCGAGACAAATCTTCGGCATGGACGGCAATTAAAAAGTTGGGATCCGTTTCCCCGAAAATCCGCTCCAGCGCCGCCTGATCATCCACCAACAGGGGCCCATGCATGGATCCCATGAAGATTTTGATGCCACAGGCTCCCTGCACCGTTTGCAACTCTTCTAAGTTATCGGCAGTGGCCCCGATAAAAAAGCCGTAATTGACCACACACTTGCTGGCCGCACGGGCCAGCTTGTCATCCAGCGTCGCTTGGTCAATCGTCAGCGGGTCGGTGTTGGGCATCTCCAAAAAGCTGGTCACCCCGCCCCGGGCACAGGCCCAGGATCCCGTCTGGAGGTCTTCTTTGTGCTCGCGGCCAGGCTCGCGAAAGTGAACTTGGGGATCGATAACCCCCGGCATCAGGGTATGGCCCTCGGCGTCGATGACCTTGGCCACCCCTTCTGGCGAGAGGTTTGGGCCGATTTGGGCAATGCGCCCCTCCCGCACCAGCACATCTCCCCGCCAGGGATCCCCTTCCGGCACCAGCAGCTCAGCATTTCGGATCAGCAAATCTCCAGACAAAGCTCCGCCCTCCCCCAAAGGCGCTCTCAAGATAAAGACTATTGACTTGGCTCCGCCAGCACAGCCGCATCTGGATCCAGTAAACTACCCGGCTCCGACCGCTAAGCGGTACGGAGCGGGCTTTCAGTAGCCCTGAGCCTGTTCTGCTCTACCAGAGAACAAAACAGGCCCGAACCTCTAGGCTGGTTTACGACAGCCCCCAAGAGCGCAATCACATTCGCACCATTCAAATCCGCATCCCCTTCCCATCCACAGTGCCCACACTTGAACGACTTGCCACTGCGGTAGGACTTGCCCTGCTCAGGGTGGATGTGTAAGCACCGGTGACAGGTCTGCGACGTGTAAGCAGGCGGCACAGGAATCAGAGAAACCCCTGCAACCCTCGCCTTGTATTCCAGAAACTGGCGTAGTTGGTAGAACGCCCAACTGTTGGCCCTGCGCCGCTCGGCTTTGCTGCGCGGCTGTTGATTGACTCTTTTCCGGATCCCTGTCAGGTCTTCCAGGGCGATAGCGCTGTTGGTAGCTTTTGCCCTAGAGACAATAGCTTTGGAGATGCGATGATTGACCCACGCCTGAAAGCGTCTCTCCTTGCCAGACAGCCGTTGCAACAGTTGACGGCATCTGCGCCGCGAACTGCGTGTGCCCTTACTGGCTTTGCGTTGGAGTACCGCCCTCAATCGGGAGTAGTGGTCTCGGACTCGGTTCAACTGCTGTCCATTCCAGTTGTCCCCTTCTGACGTATGGGCAATATCCGTCCTCCCCAAGTCCACCCCCAGCACTCTGCCCGTGCGTTGCGGCGGGGATGGCTCCGCTTCCACACAGATTTGAATGGAGTAGGAGCCGTCTTTACGCTTGACCAGGGTGGCAGATTTGGGGTTGGAACCAGCCAGCCGTTCTCTCTGGTAGCGGCCAATCGCCAGCTCAAAGCGCTCCCGACCCTCCACCGTGGTCAGCGACACCGTCCAGTCTTTCTCGCGGAACGAAAAGATACGAGCGTCGTAGGTAGCGAAGCCCCCTTTGAACGCTTTGACGGGGCGGTTTTTCTGTTGGGCAACTTTACGGGCGCCGGCCAGCCGTCTGCAGACCTGCTGAGCCAAGTTACTGGATAAGCCGAACCGGGCACGGATTTCGCGGTAGCACAGAGACTGGAGCTTAACGGCGTTGGCGACTTTCTCCGGCGTGTTCTGGTTGACCCAATTCAAGGCTTGGCCAAAAGCCTCCAAAGTCGCGTCCAATTTGGCGGCTTGCGACTGGGACGCCTTGAGCTTGCAGGATACGGTCAGGACTTGGGTCATAAGTTCATTGTACTTCATCAAAGCGCATTCCTCCCGGCACTGACCCTACGGGTACAGTGCGGGGCTCCTGCGATTTCTAGCTGACAGATGGGCGATCAGCCGATCCACCAACCGCGAGAGGGTTGCCTGTTCTTCTAGGCTGAGACAGCCGTAGGTTTGCTCCCGCAACTGCCAAATCAGAGGGGGTAAAACGTCTTTCAGCTCCTCCCCTGCAGGTGTGAGGTAGACCCGCCAAATCCGCCGATCCTCAGGATCTCGCTGCCGCCGGATCAGCTCCCGTTTTTCCATGCCATCCAACACCCCGGTCATGGTGCCCCCCAACTGCTGCAAGCGCTCACAAATAGTGGAAGTAGGGATCCCGTCTTCTTCCCAAAGGCAGCAGAGCACCACCCAATGGGAGATGGTCAGGCCAAAAGGCTCCAAATGAGACTGCAACTTCCGCCGCACCAATTGAGACAACAATCGAATGCGGTAGCCCAGGGAGTTGGGGGCGAGAATGTCATGCCACCGTTCCAGGAAAGCCTGCTTTTCCGATTGAACCATCTCCCCGGTTTGACTGTTTCCCATCGGCGGCCTGGAATGCTCGGAATCTAAATCGCCCTATTTTATCTTTTACTGAGGAGAAGGAGAGAAGGAGCTTACGGTTTGCCGAGAAGGTTGTGTGATCTGCAGTACGGCCTAGCCCTTGCACAGCCAACAGACGATCTGCGGCCATTACAGTTGCAAAAGATATCCATAAAGATATCCATCAGGCCACACAACATTTTTTGGCTACCCATCAGCTAGAAATTGCAGGAGCCCCGCACTGTACCCGTAGGGTCGGTGTCGGGAGGAATGCTATAATAATACTGCGGACACCAGAAACGGTTGTTTAAGGCACTGGTAACGGTCGATTGGGGGTGCTGTAAACCACCCCAGAGGCTCGTGGTTGGCTTGCTAACTGCAGGGCTACTAAAAGCCCGCTCCGTACCGCCTAGCGGTTGGTGTCGGGTAGTTTACGTCACAGCCGACTGGGATCCCTGACAAGCAAAAGATGGGCTTGCCTTGGCCGGAGTCGATAACGCTGGAAAAGGCTGGCACAGAGATTTGCCAAGGCAGTTCGGATGGCACTAGAGTAGCGTCAAGTCTTTTGCCAGCCCGTTGTCCTTTGCAAGTGTCTTTGTGAGGTCATCATGCCGCTTATCCCACAGGGGTTGCGCTCCCATCGTCGTCTCCTCTGGGCAGGGATCCCGTTAGCTGGTGCTTTGGCCTTGGGGGCCTGCTGGAGCAACCCCACAGGTGCTGAAGTCGAGTCTCCCACATTGACTCAGAATCCCTTCCCCCCCATCCCCACTCCACCGCCGCCGCTGCCTTCCCCAAGTGGGACTCCGGGCCTTCCCCCTTGGTGGCCCCGCGCCCAATCGCCGCAGTGGGAAGATTCTCCTTACGCTTCGGTCTTGTCCGGCTTTTTGCAAGGATTGGCGGCCCAAGGGGGAGCGCTCTCTCAACAGGGGATCCTGCTCTGGACGCCGGAAGGGGAGCTGTTGGCGGAGCATGGGCTGGATCGACCTTTGCCGGTGGGAGCCTTGGATCAGTTGGCCATCAGCTTGATGGCCCTGGAGACTTGGGGTTACGAGCATCGCTTTGAGACCCGCTTCTACACCACAGGCCATCGGTTGGGCCATCGCTTGACGGGAGATTTGATCCTGGTGGGTGGCGGGGATCCCTATTTCACGGAAGCGAATGTGGCAGAGCTGGCCCGCCATTTGCATAGCCTCAACATTCGCCAGATCGACGGGGATGTGAAGGTGTTGCCCCCCTTCCGTTTGCTGGGCCAACCCGATCCTTTGGGCGGCGCTCAGCGTTTGGCAGAACTCCTCAGCAATACTCAACAACCCCATCCGGTTGTCATTCGCGGCTCGGTGTCAGTCCTAACAGCCCTCCCCGCGGACGCCCACTGCCTGGCCAGCTACACCTCGCTACGGCTGGGATCCCTGTTGCAGATCCTCAATGGCAGCAACGACCGAGCCATGGCAGAAGCCCTGTTGGCGGAACTGGGGGGCGAAACAGCCCTGCTGGAGTACCTGCGGCAGCGGTTGGTGGCTCAGCCCATTTCCCGCCTGGATTCCCAAATGGCCCCCGCCGAGCAAGACATTCGCCTGGGGCAAAGAGGGCGAGCGCTGTACCTTTCCCCCCGCGCCCTAGCTCATCTCTGGGAACACCTGGTAGATTTCACAGATGGGGATCCGACTCGGATCTTGCCCAGAGCGGGCACTGGCCACAGCACCCTGCGGGCGCGCACCTTGCCCCCAGGCACGGCTGCTCAGGTGGGATCCGCTGCGGATCGGCTGATGACGATGGGGCAGCTGCCGAATGGCATCCACTTTGTCCTGCTCAACCAAGGTCCTGACCTGGGCATTTTGCGCCAGCAACAGGATCAGTTTCTGCAGGATGTGGTGGCCATTTCTGAGCCTCTCCGCCGCTAATGCTGACCTCAATTCGAACTTAATTTGAGATACAGCTCTCCCCCCACTTTCCCCATAGGAGGCGGAAGCTCAAGACCCCAGAGCCCCACAGGTTAGGAACAGGGTCAATTCATTTAAGAATGAGACGGCCCTGCAGCTAAGAAGGCATGGAGGTAGACCTCAGGAGGAAGCTTAGACCTGAGAGAGAGTCATAGGGTATGTCCAGGAAGGGAGCAGTTGCACGGATGAACAAGGTTAGTCGTGCAACAGTTTATCGCTGGCTGAACCGAGAAGACCTGAGGCCGACAAAAGTCAAGACCCGCAAGCGCAAGATAGACTCGGCTGCCCTGCAGCAAGACGGAGACCAGTACCCAGAAGCTCGACTGAAGGATAGAGCCCGGTCTGGCGTCCAACCCGTCCTGCCAGCGGGACGGAGTCCTCGCGCTATTGACTGTGCTCTTGAGAATGAGAAGGTGAAAGTAGCACAAAAAAAGAGTTATGGTCATTTCAATTAAACCAGGAGACTGCGCCCACACCTAAAACTTTGAATGCACGGGGCCATAGGGCTTTTCTCAATGGCCCAGGCAATGGCTCAGGCGTCTCACCCTAACCTGAAATGACTACCCGAAATGACCATAAGTACCTGTTTTTCTCCGACAATTGACTTTTGCTGCTGATGCAAACTCTTTGGCAGACCATCGCCCAGCACCTTTCAGAAGCAACAGGGGATCCCATCCAGCCCCTACAGTATCGTTCTGTGGGCGGAGGCAGCATCAACGCCACCTATCGGTTTTCCTGCGCTTCCCAAAGCCCTCTTGCAGAAGGGGTAAAAGACTACTTCGTCAAATTGGCCCGTGGGGGAGAAAGGGCGCTGGAGATGTTTGCAGCGGAAGCTGCGGGCTTGCAAACCCTAGCGGCTGCCCAGGCCATTCGCGTGCCCCAGCCCATCATCTGGGGATCCGTAGGAGAGCAGGCTTACTTGGTGCTGGAATACCTGGAGCTAACCTCGCCCCGTCCGCACACTGCGGGTTTATTGGGATCCCAGTTGGCCCAGTTGCACCGCACCCTATCCCCCAACGGCAGCTACGGCTGGGAGCGGGACAACACCATCGGCTCCACGCCGCAGATCAACAGTTGGCGGCAGAATTGGCCGGATTTTTATCGGGAACAGCGTCTGCTCTACCAGGTGAAATTGGCTTGCCAACAGGGGTATCGCGGCACGTGGGTGGCCCAAGCCGAACGGGTAATGGCGGAGCTGGAAGCCTTTTTTCAGGACTACAGGCCAGAACCCGCTCTGTTGCATGGAGATCTGTGGGGCGGCAACTACGGGGCCTTGGCCGATGGATCCCCGGTGATTTTCGATCCGGCCACCTACTACGGGGATCGAGAGACGGATCTGGCGATGACAGAACTGTTTGGCGGCTTTCCGCCGGAGTTCTATCGGGCTTATCAGCAGGCCTACCCCTTGGACGAGGGGTATCCCCACCGCAAGCCCCTCTACCAGCTCTACCACTGGCTCAACCATCTCAACCTGTTTGGAGAGGGCTACCTGGCCTCGGTGCAGCGGGCTTTGCGGCAATGTCTGCGCTTCCTTGGATAATAGGTTGCATGTCCATTCCCAAGCTCCCGAGGGGCCGGGAGTGAGGGTTCCAAGCGTGTCTGGATTGGCCAGCTAGGAGGTCTTCTCCGGCGAGGATTCCCCTGCCATGACCACAGCCCCCATGTCCCCCAACAGGCGGGACTGATTGCGCAATACCCCCAGCAAATTAAGCCGGTTGGCCCGCCGACCAGGATCCGGATCCATCACCAGAACGGCTTCAAAAAACTGGGCTACCTGAGGGGCTGCCGCTTGCAGAGCTTCCACCAAGGGAACAAAATCTCCCCGTAAGGCCGGCTCCACCCCCAGACGATAGATTTTCTGGCAAGCCTCGTACAACTCCCTTTCTGCCGCCTCCTGCAACTGGTCGGGATCCACGGCAGCTGCTGGATCTGTTACACCGTAGTCCAAGTCCCCTTGGGCTGCCAGGCGGGCGCAGCGATTGAGGGTGGGATAGAGATCCGCCAATTCCCCAGTGGCCCGCAGGTGTTGCAGGTACTCCGCCCGCAGCAAAGTCAAGGGCAGGTTGCCCAGGGCCCGCAAGGTGAGTTCGGCCTTCTGGGGATCCTCCGCTTTGACCGACTCGGGATCCCCCACCACAGCCCTGACCAAGTCGTAATCAATCCGTTTTTCCTCCTGCAAAAGGGTCTGTATCCGTTGGGCCAAAAACTCCTGCAAGGCTCGCAAGGTGTGGACATCGCCAAAGGCATAGTCCTGCACCACGCTCTGCAACAGCAAGTTGAAGTCAAAAGTCCAGCCGGCATCCCAGGCAACCAGCACCAGGCTGTTGGCGGCCCGCCGCAGGGCAAAGCGATCCGAGGAGCCGGTGGGGATCCGCCCCAAGCGAAACATGCCCACCAAGGTATCCAGGCGATCCGCCCAGCCCACCACCCGCCCCGTCAGTGCTGTGGGCAAAGCGTCCCCCGCTCCCAAAGGCCAGTAGTGTTGCTCAATCCCCTCGGCTACCGCCTCCGGTTCCCCATCCTGCCGAGCGTAGTCGGCCCCCATGATCCCCTGCAGCTCCGGGAATTCGTACACCATTTGGGTAACCAGATCCGCCTTGCACAGGTAAGCCGTGCGCTCCACCAGCGCTTGTTCCTGGGCATCCAAGTTCAAGGCAGCAGCAATGAGGCGGCTGATGTGGCGGATGCGCTCCACCTTGTCCCGCATGGATCCCAGCCCTTCGGCAAAAGTAACCGCCTGCAGGCGTTCCACCCGCTGCGCCAAGGGGATCCGCCGATCCTCTTCGTAGAAAAAGCGGGCATCCGCCAGGCGCGCCCGCACCACACGGCTGTTGCCTGCCCCGATCCGCTCCGATTGCCGGGGGTCGCCGTTGGAGATGGTGATGAAATAGGGCAGCAATTTTCTGGGATCCCGGCCATCCCGTACCGGGAAATAGCGTTGGTGGATGATCATCACCGTCTCGATCACCGCCGGCGGCAGGCGCAAAAATTCCGGCTCAAAACGCCCCAAAACCGCCGTCGGCCACTCCACCAACTGCACCACCTCCCGCAGCAGAGGGGCAGGGATCTGCGCTTCCCCATTCACCTGCCTGGCCAGCTTGGTTACCTCGGCCTGAATGTATGCCTCTCGCGCTGTTGGATCGGGGCTGACCCCGGCCTCTTGCATTTGCTGAACGTAGCTCTCGGCCCGCTCCAGGACAACCTGCTGGGATCCCAAAACGCGGTGCCCCCGGCTCACCCGCCCCGCCACCAAGCCCGGCATGGAATTGTCCTCGTGGGTCGGCAGCAGCAAAGGCAGCACCTGATCATCCCAAAGGGAGACCAGCCAGCGGATGGGGCGCGGAAACTTCAGATCCCCGCAGGCCCAGCGCATCAGCCGTTCACCACTCAAGTTGGTAATCCAGGCGGGTGCCAGTTCCTGGAGCACGGCTGCCGTCGGTCGGCCCCGCACCCGCTGCACCGCAAACACAAAGGATCCCTTGCCCACTTGCCGGATTTCCAGGCTGCCGGGATCCACCCCTTGTTTTTGGGCAAATTTTTCCCCGGCAGGGGTGAGCTGGCCATCTTGGTAGGCGACCTGAACCGGCGGCCCCTTCACCTCCAAAGTGCGATCCGGCTGCTGGGTGGGCAACCCCTGCAACAGAACCGCCAGGCGGCGCGGCGTACCGAAAAGCTGCATCTGCTCCGCTTGCAAATGGGCCTCCGCCAAAGAGGCCGGGATCCCGGTTCGCCACTGCTCCAGAGCCGAATCCACAAAACTGGCTGGGAGCTCTTCACAGCCGACTTCTAGCAAATAGGCAACCATACTCCTGTGCTCCGCAGGGCACTATCCCCACTTCCTCAATCAACATAGTCTATGGCTCTGGGCCTCCCTTCTGGCTCACGACTGCTCCGAACCTGGGGTATCCCAGTTTACCAGGGGAGCCGGGGCGTCGTTGAGACAAGAGCTCCAGTCCGCCAGACAACACCCCAATGCCATCCCTGTCAAGTGGGCTCTGCGGCCGCCAGAACCCCATCTCCTTGGCGCAAGGGATGAGCTGAATCCCGTGGCAAATGCACCACGATGATGGGAAGGCTGGGTCGGTTGCGGGCGATGGTCTCCGGCTCTCGGCCCAGACGCGACCGGTTGCCGGTTTCGCTGGGAACCAATACCAACACATCTCCTGGCTGCAGCGCTTTGAAGGCTTCCGCCACCACCCCCCCCTGCACCCGCTGAACCGGCAGGTGAGCATAGCTTTCTGCCGGCAAGGCTGGGGAGCTTTTCCGCCCAGGTCGGGTTTGCACCAGCAGGATCTGCAAACCCGCTTTCAATTCGCCGGCCAGCGTTTGCGCCAGCCCAATGGTCTGCTGCAGGGATCCGGGAGAGACCTCCAGCTCCGGTGCAACCAAGAGGATGCGGCGCGCCGTCTCGATGGGTACCGGAAACCGCGTAATCAAGACTGGGATCCCCACCTGCCGCACCACCGCGTCGATGATGCTGCCGAAAAAGTTCTCCGCATAGGTGGAGTAGCCCTTCCAGCCCAGGATCACCAAGGTTGCCTGCCGTTCCGCCGCCGAGCGAATGATCCCTTTTTCCACCGAGTCATCCACCCGCCGAATCGGCTCCACTCGGGTCACGGCGCTGTGGGCCAGAGCTTCTGCAAAGGTCAACAACTGCTCTTGCCGAGCCAGGGCTGCCGGCGAGATCCCAGCACGGTCAGACAAAACATGCAGCGGCAGCAGCGTTCCCCCATCTTTTTTGGCCAAAATCAACGCCAACTGCAGCAGGTTGCTTTCGGTATCCGGGTTGGCCACCGGCACCAAGACGCGAGCTCCCCAATCCGGCTTGGGCAATTCGGTGGACTCTGCGGCCACCTCGGTGGGCTGCATTTGCTCTCCCCAGCGGGCCACAATCCAAGGCGAGGCAACACAGGTCACGAGGATCATGGCAATGGTGCCGTTCACCGTCAGCTCATCCACCAACTCCACCTGAAAGGCCACCGTGATCGCCGCCAGGGTAGCCGCCGCCTGAGCCATCGACAAACCGAACATGATCATCGTGCTGGCAAAGCGCCAGCCAAACAGTTGGGCCGGGATCCAAGCGGCCAGAAACTTGCTCACCACCTCCGCTGCGATCATCACTCCGCCCACCAGCAGCGTGCGCGGCTCCCCCAAGAGAATACCGGGATTGATCAGCATCCCCACCGAGATCAAGAAGAAAGGCACAAACAGGGTGTTGCCGATAAACTGAATCCGGTTCATCAGGGGGCTGAGCTGGGGGATGATAGGGGTGATGGCCGTCCCGGCCAGAAAGGCTCCCACCACCGGCTCAATGCCGATCAACCCCGCTCCGTAGGCCACCACAAACAAAGTGGCGATCACGAAAGTAAACTCTGCTCCCTCGTCGTGACCAAAGCGTTGAAAGAACCAACTGCCCAGCTTAGGCACCCCCCACAGGGTGGCAAAGGTGTAGAGGGCAATGGAAGGGATCAACGTCAGCCAAAAGCGCAGCGACAGCTCCCCTTGGTGGGCGCGCACCACCACCGCCAGCACCAACAAAGCCAGGACATTCGTGATAAGGGTGGCCCCCAAAGTTGCCGTCACCGTCTGCAGGCGCATCAACCCCAGCTTCGAGATGATGGGCAGACCGATCAGGGTGTGAGAGGCAAAACAAGAGGCCACCAGCACCGCCGCCAGAAAGCCATACCCAATGGCCAACATGGCTGCTGTGCCGATGAGCATGGGCAACAGAAAGGTGAGCGCCCCGAAGAGGGTGGCCTTCCCGGCATTGAGCTTCAAATCTTCCAGACTGGTCTCCAGCCCCGCCATGAACATGAGAAACAACAGCCCCACCGTGCCCAGCAGGATGATGGTCTCGTCCCGCCGCAAGATGCCCAAGCCGTAGGGCCCCACCACCAGCCCAGCCAAGATTAACCCGATGATCCCCGGCAGGCGCAGCCGCTCAAATAGCAAGGGAGCCACCAGCATGATGGTCAGGATGATCAAAAACACCAGCACCGGATTCTCAACAGGGCCGATCAGGGCTAGAGGGATCCCCGAAATTTGCAGCCAGTTAGCCAGCATAAATCACCCGACAGACAGCTAATGAACAGACCCGGCAAAGCGCCCGCATGAGTCTATCAGATCCCTCCAGATCCAAGTAGCTCTCGATGCCCCACAGACTTTGTCCGGCCTTCAATTACTGGCAGGGCGTTTAATAAGTACTTAAAAGCACATCAAATACATTGGGAATGAAGACTGCTGGGCAGGGATGGCCGGAGAAAGGCAAGAGAAACTCCCGAGAAACACGCATTAGAATCAGAGGGTACATGCTCCTAGGCTGCCTATGCACCAGCTTGCTCCTGGAAAAGTAATCGGCCAGCGCTATCAACTGGTTCACAGCATTGCAGCAGGTGGCATGGGGCGGGTGTTCAAGGCTGTCGATACGCGCCTGTTCAACCGTCCGGTGGCGGTCAAGCTGTTGCACCAAAACTTAGCAGGCGATGACAACACCCGACGCCAGTTGCACAAACGTTTTCAGCAGGAAATTCGCATCAGCACGCTGCTGGGGGAGCACCCTGCCATTGTCAAGGTATTGGACTATGGCCTAGAGAACGACCAACCTTACCTGGTGATGGAATACCTGACGGGGCGCAGTTTGGGGGAGCTGATGCTCAAGCAGCCGGTGCTGCCGCCTCAACAGGTGGTGAGGATTGCCCGCCAAGTGTGTGCCGGTCTCTATTACGCCCACAACCTAGAGACCGAGCAGGATGGCCATCTCATCAAGGGGGTGATCCATCGCGACATCAAACCCAGCAACCTCTTCGTCCTGAAAGATGAAACCCTGGGGGAAACCGTCAAAATCTTGGATTTCGGCATTGCTAAGCTGCTCAGCGAGGTTTCCCTTGCCCTTGGCACCCAGACCACCGGCTTTTTGGGTACGGTGCGCTACGCCTCTCCCGAACAGGTGCGCGGGGAAGCCCTGGATGCCCGCTCGGATATCTACTCGTTTGGCGTGGTGCTCTACCGCATGTTGACCGGGCAACAACCTCTGCGACCCAAGAGCGATTCTTTCCCCGGCTGGTACGAGGCCCACAATTACCAACAGCCTCAGCCCTTCGATCGCTCGAATTTGCCCTATGAGATTCCGCTGGAGCTGGAACAGGTGGTGCTCTCCTGTCTGGCCAAAGATCCCGACCAGCGGCCCCAAGATATGAAGGTTCTCAGCGCCCAATTGGAGGGATCCCTGCACTCCCAGAGCGCTGCCAGCTCTTCCCTCGCGCCCCCCCCAACCGCACCCATCTTCTCCGAGCGCACCCTGGCGGCGGTGGATGCAGGGCAGTCGGGCACACACCTGCTCAGTACCCAGGCAGAGCCCGAGGCCAAGCCGTTTCCCCTCTGGGCTGGGATAGCCCTTTTTGTTGTCATTGCGGGGAGCACCTTCTGGGGCCTGCGTCTGCTGTTGGATCCGGGCCCAGGCAGCGAAAGACCGCCTGCTGCCCCCGAACGCCCCCTTCCAGTCGGCGGTGCAGAGCACCCTGAGCGGGATCCCTCAGCCACTCCTGAACCCCTGCTGGACTGGCTGCCGCGGGATCCGGAGGGCAAACCGGTGTTTGAGGATGATCCCGCCCCAGATCTGGGAATCGGTGAGTCCGCAAGCGAGCCCACACCCAGGCCAGCGGCAACTCCAGAGGCAGTGTCCTCTACCCCTCAGCCCCCTGCTCCAACTCAGCAGGTGTCACCTCCTCCTCCAGCCCCTGCTGTGCCTCCACCCCGACCGGTTGCAGTGCCCACACCCCCTGCTCCACCTTCTCCAGCCCCTGTCCCAGCCAAACCTCTCCCGCCGCAGCCCATCAATCAACCTTTGTTTCCCCAAGTGAACCGGGTTGCTCCAACTTCTGCTCCCCTTGCAGCCCCTCCAACCCAACCTCCCACCCCTGGCTTTCTGGAGCGGTTGCGCGAGGAGCGAGAACGCTTGGGGAAAGACTAGGCGCAAAAAAGGGATCCCCAAGGATCCCTTCGCAAACAGAGACATAGGGCTAGTCTTCGATGGGATCCCCCGTCAAGGGATCCCAGAACAGGTGGAGTCAGGCGGCAGCCAGCCGGGCATTGGCGGCATCCCAGTTCACCAGGTGCTCCAGGTAGGCGCTGATGAAGTCAGGCCGCCGGTTTTGGTAATCCAGGTAGTAGGCGTGCTCCCACACATCCAAGGTGAGCAGGGGCGTTTGACCGTGAACCAGCGGATTTTCGGCATTGGGGGTTTTGGTGACCTTCAGGGTGCCGTTGTCCAGCACCAGCCAGGCCCAACCGCTGCCAAATTGGGTGGCGGCTGCCGTCTTGAAGGCTTCTGCAAACTTGTCATAGCCGCCAAAGTCGGCGTTGATCTTGTCGGCAATAGGCCCGGTAGGCGCACCTCCCCCGCCTGGCTTCATGGATTCCCAGAAAAAGGTGTGATTCCAAACTTGGGCAGCATTGTTGAAGATACCCGCTTTGTTGGGATCCCCAAAGGTGGCCTTGATGATTTCTTCCAGAGACTTGTTGGCCAGATCGGTGCCCTCGATGAGCTTGTTCAGGTTGGCTACGTAGGCCGCGTGGTGCTTGCCGTGGTGGAAGGAAAACGTTTCTGCCGACATGTAGGGCTTCAGCGCGTCGGCAGGATAGGGCAGAGCCGGGAGTTCAAAAGCCATAATCGTCTGTCCTCTGTGTCTTGTGCAAGGAATGCAAGAAAGAACGCGGCGAAGGGTCAGGATAACCAGAAAAAGGCGTTACCTTTCTTTGCAGTCTTAGTGTAACTCAGAATCAGTACGCGCTGGGATCCCTTGGACACCTCGATTCCGGTTGGAACCCTGCTCGACCCCAGAGAGGTGGAATCGCGGCTGTCTCAGCGCAATTGCCGATAACCACTTGTTGGCCAGCGGTTGGAAAAGCGAGATCGTCCCGGCTGGAAAGCGCTAACGGGATCCCTCCCGCAGCAGCTCGATCAGCAGGGGAGCGACATCCCTGAGCAGGGGGATCAAAACTGCCGTGATGGCGGCAATGGTAACCACATTGCGGGTGAAGTTGAGGGTATCGCGGCTGAGCTGGAAAAACCGCTCGTCCCACCGTTTGACCTCGGCCTCGAGGCGCTCCTCGGCTCTGGCAATGCGCTCCTCGGCTCTGGCAATGCGTTCCTCGGCTCTGGCAATGCGCTCCTCGGTGCCGGCAATGGTTTGCATCAGCTCTTGGTTTTGCCGGGCCAGTTGGGCGATGGCCTGAGCGTTGGCCTCGACAGTGCGCTCGATGCGCGCCAGCCGCTCCTCGCTGTAGGTCATGGTCGGGGAGGGGGAAATTGATGCGGGCTGGGGAAGTCCTGAGGTGGGATCCCTTGCAGAGCCTCAGTCATAAAGCGCTTCCAGGTGGGGGCAACAAAGGCCCCGCCGGCGGTGCCGGGCAGCATGGGGGAGTTGTTGTCGTTGCCAATCCAAATGGCGGTAGACAGTTGCGGCACATAGCCGATGAACCAAGCGTCGCGGAAATCAGAGGTGGTGCCGGTTTTGCCGGCTACAGGTCGCCCATCGTCCAGACGAGCTGCCCTCCCGGTGCCTTGGGTCACCACCCCTTTGAGGATTTGGTTGAGCGTAGCCACCGCCCAGGGATCCAAAACCCGCTGCGGCTGAGGCCTGGCCTCGAAGAGGATTTGGCCGTTGCGATCCACCACCTGGGCCAAGAGGGTCGGCTCCACCCGATATCCGCCATTGGCAAAGACCGCATAGCTGGCCGCCATCTCCAGGGGGCTGACGCTGGCCGAGCCCAGAGCTGTAGCCAAGTTGGGAAACATCTCGGCACTGATGCCGGTGGCCTGAGCCGCTGCGATGACGTTGCGGATCCCGACTTCATCTGCCAGCTTGACGGTGGGCACGTTGCGGGAGAGCTCCAAGGCGCGGGCAAAGGTGAGGGGGCCGTAGAAGGTGTTGTCGTAGTTTTTCGGGCTGTAGGGAGGCGAGCCAGGATAGGTGATGGGAGTGTCGTAGAGGATGCTGTTGGGCCCGTAGCGGCCGGTAGCCAGAGCCGCGTAGTACACATAGGGCTTAAAGGTGGATCCCGTTTGGCGAAAGGCTTGGGTGGCGCGGTTAAATTGGCCCCGTTGGGCGTTGATGCCGCCCACCAGGGCCTTGACATAGCCGGTGCGGGGATCCACCGCCGCCAGGGCCATCTGGTCGGCCCGGCGAGCAGCTCCGATGCGGGGCCCATCTTCGTTGACAATGCGCTCTGCCAGGCGTTGCAGCCGCAGGTCGATGGTGGCCTGCACCCGCAGCCCTCCCTGCAGTAGGGCTTGTTCGCCGTAGCGGCGCCGCAGCTCCGCCTCGATGGCGTCGGTAACCGCCGGGGCGTTGCTCTGGAAGGAGGTGATGCGGCCCAAGGTCAATTCTTGCTCCCGTGCCGCCTGGGCCTCTTCCGGGGTAACCCAGTTCAGCTCCACCAGGCGATCCAGCACCAGCCGCTGCCGTCGCTTGGCCCCTTCCAGGTTGCGAAAGGGGCTGAGGATTTCCGGGGCCGGCAGGATCCCGGCCAACATCGCTGCTTCCGCCAAGTTCAGTTCCGCCGCATCCTTGTTGAAGTAGCTGCGGGCCGCCGCCTGGATGCCGTAGAGATTGTGCCCCCAGTACACCTGGTTGAGGTACATCTCCAGGATCTCGTCTTTGCTGAAGACCTGTTCTAGGCGCACCGCCAACACGATCTCGGCGACTTTACGGCTGAGGGTACGCTCCGGCCTCAAAAACAGGTTCTTGACCAACTGCATTGTCAGGGTGGATCCCCCCCCCGCCGAGCCTATACCCCCCTCCACACTGCCTAGGATCGCCCGGCCCAAGCTGACCGGATTAATGCCTGGATGGGTGTAAAAGTGGCTGTCTTCAATGGCCAGCAAGGCCTTTTTCATCTCCGGCGAGACCTGTTCAAGGGAGATCACTTCCCGGTTGGCCTCCCCGTGTAGGCTGGCAATGGGCTCGCCCCGAATATCGACAATGTGGGTGGTGGCAATGGGCACGTAATCCCGCAATTGATGCACGTCCGGCAAGTTGCGAAAGCTAATGGCCAGCCCCACCAATCCGGCAGCCGTTGCCGTGGATCCCAAGAGCAGGGATCCCAGCAACAGATTGCCCACCACACCGGCAACCTGGGCAATCCGGGAGGGGCGGGTGGGTGGGGTATAGTCGGCATGCTCGTCAAACCCCGATCGGGAAAAGGGGGAATTGGAGAAACGCTCCAACCCCGGCTTTCTCGCCCGGCGGGCCAATGGTCTGCGACCGTAGGTCACGTCAAAAACCCTGTCACGTCCGTGTTGCAAAGCAACAACAAGCCAGACCCATTATAGGGCGGCGTCTATTGGGGCAGCAGGATGGCCAACCCTGCCCATCGACAACTCCAACCGGGCTAGGGGGAGAAGATCTTGAGTTGAGAATCGAGCATCTTTTGCGTGGGCTTAAAATGGCTCATGGGTTCAGCCGGAGGAGCAGGATTTGAGTATATCGTCAGCCTCAGTTTCGCCAGCGTACCGGGATCCGTTGATAGCCCAAATTGTTGAGCGGGGAGTGGCCGAGATCTTTCCAGGAGGAGCTGCTGCCCTGGCGGAGCGCTTGGCGCAAGCGGATCGTCCCCTGCGGGTGAAGCTGGGCATCGATCCCACCCGACCGGATCTGCACCTGGGGCATTCGGTGGTGTTGCGCAAGCTGCGGCAGTTTCAGGATGCGGGCCATGTGGCCATTTTGCTCATTGGGGACTTCACAGCTCTGGTAGGGGATCCCACCGGCCAATCGGAGGCCCGTCCCCGCCTCACCCCGGCAGAAGTGGAGGAAAACGCCCGCACCTACTTGGAGCAGGCCGGCAAGATCTTGGATTTTGAGACCCCTGGCCGGCTGGAGGTGCGCCGCAACAGCGAGTGGCTGGCCCACCTGACTCTCAGCGAGCTGATCGAACTCCAGGCCCAGATGACGGTGGGGCAGATGCTGGCCAAAGAAGACTTTGCCCAGCGCTACCAAGCCGGGACGCCGGTATACTTGCACGAATTTCTCTATCCCCTCCTGCAGGGCTACGACTCGGTGGCTCTGGCAGCCGACGTAGAACTGGGGGGAACCGACCAGCGCTTTAACCTGCTCACCGGTCGGGATCTGCAAATTTGGAAGGGCCAAGCGCCGCAGTTTTGCCTGACGGTGCCGCTTTTGGAGGGGCTGGACGGGTACCAGAAAATGTCCAAGTCCAAAAACAACTACGTGGGGCTGACTGAGGATCCCCTCACCATGTACTCCAAGCTGGAGAAGGTGCCGGATCACCTGGTGGAGCGCTACTTTGAGTTGCTCACCTCAGTGCCCCTTGCCGAGCTGCCGCAGGATCCCCGCCAGCGGCAGATCCTCCTAGCCAAGACCCTAGTGGCCCAGTTTCACTCCCCTGCAGCGGCAGAAGAGGCCCAGCGCACCGCCCAAGCCCTGGTGCTAGACGGTATTCTTGCCGAAACGGGATCCATCCCCACCTTTGCCATCGATGGGTTGTCTTACCCTGTTAAACTCAGCTACATCCTGCGTGAGTGTGGCCTGTGCAAGAGTGCCGCCGAGGCCCGTCGGCAGATTCAAGGGGGCGCCGTGCGGCTGGATGGGCAAAAGGTGGAGGATCCCGACCTGGAGTTTGCCCATGCCTCGGAGCTGGCCGGGCGGATTTTGCAGGTGGGCAAAAAGGCCTTTCGTCGGCTAGTGAAAGGCGCAGATTAGTCTTCCCCTCTCCCTGCGGGAAAGGGGTGAGGGGATCCATCAACGGGCAGGCTTGAAGCCGAGTCCGGTTTTTTTCTGCCTGGTCTTGGCTGGGGGATCGGACAGAGGAGAAGCTGACGAAGTTGGCGGGAAAACGGGCTCCGGTTTGGGCCGGATCGAGCCCGCCTCGGCTACTGCCTCAGAGAGCTTTTGCCGCACCAGCTCCTGAGTCTCCAAAATGTTGGGATCCGCCGCCCATTCCGGGGCCTCTCGAACGGGATCATCCTCGGAGGTGAACTCCAGATCGTAGGTCTCGGCGCGGTAATCGGGGCTGAAGCATTCCCAAGCTCGCAAACTGTAAAAATAGGGGAACAAACGCACAATGCGCTCAATATCCAGGTGCTCGGCAAAGCGACGAAAAGCCTCTTCTTCAGACACCGGAAAAGGGGCGTAATGTTCTGAAACAAACCACCGCAAGAACTTCCGCGCCTCTGGGATGATCTGCTGGGCAGGCAGGGATCCCAGTGCTCCTGCATTAAAACAGTTCACCAGCAGATGCTCCAGCATTACCGCGTTGTACTCGGCAAAGCAGGTTTGCTCGCGGCTTTCCACCGGCTGCCAGGGCATGTTGCCGTTGGCGGCAATGAGCAGGTGAACCAGGTCATGGGAGGGGTTGGTTTGGATGTAGCCGTGCCCCTCCAACTTGGCGCCATCGCAGCTAAAGAGCTGGTGTTGGGGGCTCCAATAGAACTTGAGTTGCTTTGCCGCCATGTTCAGTTCTCCTCCTCACCCAGGGGATCCTTTTAGAGCTTACACCTGCACTGATGAGCTGCTATGAACTATAGGCCACGGAGGAGAGCGCCGGCTTATTTGACAATTGGTCAGCGAGAACGCTTGCCACAAGTGGCAAAACAAAGGGGTCTTTATCTCGAAGCAATTCTCGGAGCAGACAGGCTTTAGCCGCCCTACTAGGCTCAAAGCTGAGACCCGCTGTGCTCGCATTGTGAAAAAAGATGAACTCGAGATCCTCTAACTGCAGTAAAAATCTCTACGCCTACACCAAGCGCTACAGTAGCTTTCGGAATTACTGGGTGGTATTGTAACTCCCTACTTTCATGCCACCCCACTATGCTTGCACTGGCAGCTGCAATGACTGTAAAAATACAGCCCGGTCAAGTAAAAAGCCAAAAAGCTGGTTGGCTGCTTCTCCTGGTGCTCGTGGGAAGCTGCCTTGTCGGCTGTGGCTCTTCCGGCGGTACAGGCATTGATCCGTCTGCTGTGGGATCCCAAGCTCGCCTGACGTTCAATGGGGCTCTGACCCGCTCCTTTTCTGGCACACAAGGGGAAATGGAGTTCAACATCGCCCTCTTGCAAGGCGGGGATCCGCCCCAACCAATAACCCAGCTCTCTGCCAGTCAGGTCAGCCTGCAGGTAAACCGGGTAACCGATTTGCTAGGGATCCCGCAGCCGGTAACCTTGACCCTGACACCCACCCGGATCGAGAACCCCCCGCCGGATCTGCCTCAGCGGCCTTTGCTCATGGCAGTGCTGATGGATGGCTCAGGCAGCTTGCTGGTTTTGGATCCCCAATCTCGGCGCTTCCTGGCTGTTTTTCGGCTCTTGGATCAATTTCGCCCTGCACCCCTGGATCTGGGCGCCATTCTGCGCTTTGACAACCGGGGGGCAGGTTTTGGCCTTACAGCCCTGGGGCAGCCTCTGCGCACAGCTCAGCTATTGCAGGACTTCACCGGCGACAAAGAGCTGCTGAGACGAGGCGTTTTGCGCGCTGTTCCGGGGGGGAACACTGCCCTCTACGATGCCACGGTAGAAGCCGGGCGTTTCTTGAGCGACTTTCGGCCCACCGAGCGTTTCAACCGCCGCTTGGTGGTATTCACCGATGGGATTGACAACGAAAGCACCCGCTCCATCAACCAAGCTACTCAGGAGCTGACAACTTTGGCCAGAGAGCGAGGACAAAAACTCACCGTGTATGTGGTTGGGTTGGGGGTCGATTTGAATCTTCTGGAGTTACAGCGTCTGGCTGCAGCTACTGAGGGGACTTTTGTGCTGGCACGGTTTGCGGATCAACTTAGCTAAACCGCCGGGAAGCCCCGCACTCTCTGCAACAGCAGGAGGGTCGGGATGAAAGGCGTATATATCCTGTGCCATAATCAACATGGCTGTACAAAACGGCGTTGCCGGAATCTGGTACAGCTACGCGGTGGGACATCCCGTGTCTGCGCGTGGAGGGTTCTTGCAGTAGCTCCCCGATGAAGCGCGAAGCCCACGCTGTACCTGTAGGGTCAGTGATGGGAGTATGTCACTTTTAATCAGCTTCGCTTTGTGGAAGATCTCATTCGCGTTTGCTATGCCCCAGAAGGCGATCAATCGGATCAACCCTGCCGCCTCCGCATTCCGGTGCCCCTACCTCCTGCACCGACGGACTTTCCGACACCTCGACCCACTCCTGCCTCTACCCCGACACTAACACCGACGCCAACACCGACGCCAACCAACTAGGTAGGAGCATGCCTCTAACCCCCAAAACCCTGAACTTTGCTGAATTTACTGAGCTTTAGGCGGTTTGGCAAAAGTCATTGAGAGGGATATAGTAGACCAAGTTTCCCCCTGATCCTTGAGTCCACCGCAACGGTTGCCGGGAAGTGAAGGGGGAAAGCGCTCGGGGGGTATTCCTCAGGGCTTTGCGGGATACCGCCTTCCTGCTCAGAGATAGGCAGGATGCGATCGCTTCTTTCCTGAACCATGTTCAGGGGAGTTCAGCGTGAATGTATCAGAGCCGTGTAGCCATGCCCTTGGAGAAGTTGGTCCCGCTATTGCGGTCGCAAAAGCGTTGCGTAGCGATGACGGCTTTCCCCCGGGTGGAGCACGCCAGTCGTTGAAATCTCAATCGAGGTCTGACAGCGCTTGCCGCCTGTGACGGTGGGATGTCAGGCTGAGACAGGAGTGGTTTTGCAGTCGGTAGGAACCATGACGCAGCGTGCCCAAGGATTTTGGCAATGGGGATCCCTTTGCCGGATTGGCCTCTACGTAGCTGCTCTGCTCTGCGGGGTGGCGCTCTGGGGGATCCCGGCCTTGGCTCTGCCCCAGGGGGATGCCATTACCGATCCACGTACCCTCTTGCGGCGGGCGTTGCCTATTCAGGAAACGAAGCTGCTGGAAATTGATGAGGCCATCTCCAAAATCGACGCCGACCTGAAGTACAACCGCTGGTCGGCAGTGCGGGGAGATGTGCGCCAGGTAGAGCACCTCTTGGATCGCTATGGAGATTCCCTGCTGGCCGGCTTGCCCCCGGATCGGGTGACCCCAGCCTCTGAACAGATGGCTGCGCTGCGGGAGCAGTTGCGGGTGATCGGCCAAGCCAGCGAGCGCAAATCCAAAGGCAAAGAAGAGGCC
Organism: Thermostichus sp. OS-CIW-30; assembly: GCF_054060215.1. Lineage (NCBI taxonomy): Bacteria > Bacillati > Cyanobacteriota > Cyanophyceae > Thermostichales > Thermostichaceae > Thermostichus > Thermostichus sp. OS-CIW-30. The sequence goes on from NZ_JBSSCZ010000006.1 coordinate 89,946, forward strand.
CGCGCTGCCTACGACCGTCTAGTGGACGAGTTGGGATCCCTCGAAAACAACTGGGTGGGGGCTTTCCCCTACACAGTGCCTGCTGAGTATGCCGACAAACCTCAGCTCTTGGGGCGGGCAGAGGTGGAGCTAAACACCACTGCCGGGCGCATGGTGATCACCTTAGATGGCTACAGCGCCCCCATCACTGCCGGCAACTTTGCTGACCTGGTGCAGCGGGGCTTCTACGATGGCCTGACCTTTGACCGGGTGGAGACCTTCTTCCTGGCGCAGGCCGGGGATCCCCCTGGCCCTGCCGATGGCTATGTGGATCCGGCCACGGGCAAGGTTCGCACCATCCCCATGGAGATTCGCGCCAAAGGCGAGGTGATGCCCCGCTACGGCCAAACTTTTGATCAGATGGGCCTGTGGGATGTGGAGCCGGCCTTGCCTTTTTCTGCCGAAGGGACGGTGGCCATGGCCCGCTATCCCGACGATCCCAACAGCGCTTCTTCCCAGTTTTTCATCTTCATGGCCGAACCGGATCTCACCCCCGCTGGGCTCAACCTGATGGATGGCCGCTATGCGGTGTTCGGCTACGTTACCGAGGGAACGGAGGTGCTGCGCCACATCAAAGTGGGGGATCGGATTTTGAGTGCCAGATTGATTTCCGGCCAAGACAACCTCAAAACTGGAGCCTAGAGGGGATCCCTTCCTTCCTGCCTAACCGTGTCGATAAGCCGCCGTACCGTCGCCGCCCCTGAAGAGGGCTGGAAGCGAAAGGGAAATTTGCCCCTGGCCAACAGGCGCAGACCCAAAGGCACCAAGCTGAGCAGCCCTTTGGGATCCCGGCCCACCACCTGCAGGGCAAAGCGGCGCTCATCTATCCAACCACCGGAGCGCACCAGTTGCACCAGAGTCTTGCGGTGGCGGATGGCTATGGGCAAGGACTCCGTCCGAATAGCGCGAACAGCGTGCTGGCGGGAACGGTCGGTGGGCAGAGCAGCGGTCTTGTCTGCATGGCGGGAGAGGATCCCCTGTTTGAGTTCGGTGATTTGATCCAGAGGTGCCACGCCCATCGGGCAGACGCTGTTGCAGTTCCAGCAGCGGGTACAGCCCCAGACACCAGCCAAGCTATCCAGAGCCTGCAGGCGTTGTTCCCGTTGGCTGTCGCGGCTGTCTTGGACGAGGCGGTTGGCTCTGGCCAGAGCATGGGGGCCGACAAACTCTGGGTTCACCTCTTTGGCATTGCAATCGGAATAGCAGGCTCCGCAGAGAATACAGCCACCGGCAGCGTTGAGATGCTCCCGTTCGGCAGGCAGCTGTAAAAACTCTCGCTCCGGGATGCGTCGCCCCGCCGTGCTGACAAAGGGATCCACCCGGCTGAGATCGTTCCAGAAGGGCTGCATATCCACCACCAGATCCCGCAGAACGGGCAGGTTTCCCAGAGGGCCGATGCGAATAGGCTGCGGCTGGGGGCTGCGGGGATCCAGCTCTTCGCCCACATGTCGGCCACAAGCCAAGGCTGCCCTACCGTTGATGCGCATGGCGCAACTGCCACAGATGGTGTTGCGGCAGTTTTTGCGGAAGGCCAAGCTGCCATCCTGCTCCCACTTGATCTGGTTGAGGCAATCGAGAATGGTGGCGCCAGGGGATGTCTCCAGCCAGAAGGACTGCCAGCGGGGCGGCTCCGGCGGCAACTGTCGGAAAATCTGAAATTCTACTCGCAAAGTGCTCTGCACCGCTGAAGGGAAAGGGGATCCCATCCTAGCTCTCTCCCTATTGCTCCGCAACGCTAACGGGACAGCAGAAGTGGCTACAACGCGCGGCTGAGGGCGCTCCCCGGCCCCTGAAACAACAGCCAAGAAATAAGGAAGTTGGTGACAAACACGCCCAGCAACGCCGTAACCACCGCATCGGTGGTGGAGCGACCCACCCCCTTGGCTCCCCCGCTGGTGGAAAGGCCCCAGTTGGAGCCGACAATGGCGATCAAAGACCCGAACACCATCGCCTTCAAACAACAGACGAGCAAATCCCAGGAGCTCAGAAGGGTTTGCGCCGAGTTGAGAAACACTGCAGGAGAGATGTTGTAGGCCGAAGCGCAGATGATCATCCCCCCCACCAGCCCCGTCAGCAGGGAGAGGATGGTGAGCACCGGCAGCATCAGCCCCGCAGCCAGCACCCGCGGGATCACCAGATAATCCACCGGATCGGTGCGTAACAACAGCAGAGCGTCGATCTGCTCCGTGACCTTCATGGTGCCCAGCTCGGCGGCAAAGGCGGATCCCACCCGTCCGGCCAAGATCACCGCCGTCACCACCGGTGTCAGCTCGCGGGCAAGGGCAATCGCCAAAACTCCCCCAATTAGGGAGGAAGCGCCAAAGTTGATGAACTCCCGCGCCAACTGGATGGTGAAAACGCCGCTGATCACCACCGCCGTAATCAAAACAATCAGCAGCGACTCCAGACCCACCGCCGCCAACTGATCCAGGGTGTTGCGGCGATGGATACGGCCCCGCATCAGATGCAAAATCACCTGGCCGGCCAGGAGAAAACTGCTGCCCACCCGCTGGAACCAGTTCATGGTTTCCGCCTCAAGAGGCCGTTATCGCTAGGCGACGCTTTGGCGACCCCGTTAGCGGGGCGGAGTCCTTCGGGGTTGCCGGCTCCGCTGGCAGCTGAAAGCCGGGCACAAACGAGGCCCGTGTCAGGGGTTGATCCAGGATCAGCCCCTCTCCCCCCAGCACTTCTAGGGCACGGCCTTCCACCGAGATCCAAACCCGGGCGCCGGGGTTTTGGCTGGTGGCGGTGTAGAGCACCTGCGCAATCCGGCTCATCATCGCCGTGGATCCCCCCCCTTGCGTGAATTCGGGGGAGAAGTTGAGGAAAATATCGTCGCCCTCCACCCGCACATCCAACACCCGCGTCTGGGGGGGAATGGCCGTGGTGAGGTGGGGATCCCGGGGGCCGGCAATCAGCTCCTCCAAGGCCAGGCGGATGGCTTCTTGAGTGTCAAAGGCGCGAACCCTGCGCTCCTGCTGCACGTAGTCAATAGAGTTGTCAGCACTGGTCAGCCAATACAGGGAAAGGGTTTGCCGGGGCCCGATGCTGTACCACCAAGCTCCCCCCATCACCCCTAACCCCAGCAAGAAGCCAAGGATCCCCAATTGCAGGGCCCGGCCGCGACGTGGGCAGCGACGCCGTCCTCCCAACCTGACGGAGCTGAGCTGTGCGGTACGGCCTCCGTAGTGGCTCATCGCTGGCGATCCCCCTCTCTAACCTAGCTCTAGGGTAGCGAAGAAAAGCCCACTCTGCCGGGGATCCCCCATAGGCTGGACAGGCAAAAGTGCGGCAGCAACTGGGATCCCTTTATTTGTATGATGATAATGATTTACACCCGGCATTGCTGAGTCGATAACTGAGCACACAAGGAGCTGAGCCTCAATCATGGTTACTGCCACCGCTACTGCCACCAATGTTGGCTACATCACTCAGGTCATTGGGCCTGTGATCGACGCCGAGTTTCCCAGCGGCAAGCTGCCCGAAATCTACAATGCCCTCAAGGTGGAGGGCACAACCGAAAGCGGCCTGAAGGTTAACGTCACCTTTGAGGTGCAGCAGCTTTTGGGGGATAACCGCGTGCGTGCGGTGGCCATGTCCTCGACCGACGGCCTGGTGCGGGGCATGCCGGTGGTGGATACGGGCGCTCCGATTACTGTGCCGGTCGGGCAGCCCACCCTGGGGCGCATTTTCAATGTGCTGGGAGAGCCGGTTGACCAAGGAGAGCCCGTTCAAGCCCAAGAATTTGCCCCCATCCACCGCAGTGCGCCTCCACTTGTCGATTTGACGATTAAGCCAGAGCCCTTTGAAACCGGCATCAAGGTGATTGACCTGCTGGCCCCCTTCAAAAAGGGGGGCAAGGTGGGCCTGTTTGGCGGTGCCGGCGTCGGCAAGACAGTGCTCATCCAGGAGCTGATCCACAACATCGCTGAGGAGCACTCTGGCCTATCGGTGTTTGCGGGCGTGGGAGAGCGCACCCGCGAGGGCAATGACCTCTACAACGAGATGAAAGAATCCGGTGTGCTGGACAAAGTGGCGCTGGTCTATGGCCAGATGAACGAGCCACCGGGTGCCCGCATGCGGGTTGGCCTGACTGCCCTGACCATGGCAGAGTACTTCCGCGACGTTAACAAGCAGGACGTGCTGCTGTTCATCGACAATATCTTCCGCTTTGTGCAGGCCGGGTCGGAAGTGTCGGCGCTGTTGGGCCGCATGCCCTCGGCGGTGGGTTACCAGCCCACCTTGGCTACCGAAATGGGCAACCTGCAAGAGCGCATCACCTCTACCAAACAGGGATCCATCACCTCGGTGCAGGCGGTGTATGTGCCTGCTGACGACTTGACGGATCCGGCCCCAGCAACCACCTTTGCCCACCTTGACTCGACGGTGGTATTGTCCCGCAGCTTGGCAGCCAAGGGTATCTATCCGGCGGTGGATCCCCTGGATTCCTCTTCCACCATCCTGCAGGCGGACATTGTGGGCGAAGAGCACTACAACACCGCCCGGGCAGTGAAGCAAACGCTGCAGCGCTACAAAGAGCTGCAAGATATCATCGCCATCCTGGGGCTGGACGAGCTGTCGGAAGAGGACAAGCTGGTGGTGGCCCGCGCCCGCCGCATCGAGCGTTTCCTGTCCCAGCCGTTCTTCGTGGCGGAGGTATTCACTGGCTCCCCCGGCAAGTATGTGAAATTGGCAGACACCATCAAGGGCTTCCAGCGCATTTTGTCGGGGGAATTGGACAATCTGCCGGAGCAAGCCTTCTACTTGGTGGGCACCATCGAAGAGGCCATCGAGAAAGCGGAGAAGCTCAAGTCCAAGTGATCCCTCACCCCCAGCCCCTTTCCCACAGGAGGAGAGGGGAGTTGCCGATAGCGCGGCGACTGGGCTCCCCAGGGTTGAAGGGGGGAACGCCCTGGTGGCATTGCTGACTGAAAGCGCTCCCCAGACCCGGCAGGGCTCCTTCTTTTCGGGGGAGCCTTGGTTTTATCTACAGGTGGGACGGCTGCTAGGGATCCCCGGCGACAGGCCCGAAGCGATAGCCCTTGCCGTAGACGGCGTGGATCAATTCTGCTGCCCCGGGCAACCTGAGGCGGCGCCGCAGCAGGCGCACCTGGGCTGCCAAGACGTTGCTGCTGGGGGGATCCTCTCCGGCCCACACCTGCTCGTAGATCTGGTCGTGGGTGAGCAACTGGCCGGGGTGGGTCATGAAGTACTCCAGCAGGCGAAACTCTTTTTGGGAGAGGTGGATCATCCGCCCCTGCCGGTAGGCCACCTGGTTCTCCCGATCCAGCTCCAAATCCCCTATCTGTAGGCGAGGGATCCCTTCTCCAGTACCTGTGGTTCGCCGCAAGAGGGCCCGCACCCGCGCCAGCAGTTCCCGCAGCTCGAACGGCTTCACCAAGTAATCATCTGCCCCGGCATCCAGCCCTTCCACCCGGTCGTCTAGGGTATCTTTGGCCGTCAGAAACAGGATAGGGGTGGTGCAATCCACCTGCCGTACCCGCTGACAGAGGGAAAGCCCGGAGAGCTCCGGCAACATCCAATCCAAGACCAGCAGATTGTAGGGCAGGGATCCCGTCTTTTGCAGCAGTTCCCAGGCTCGCCCCCCCGTGTAGGCCACGTCCACCGTGTAGCCCTCTCGCCTCAGTTGCTGGGCCAGAGAATCGGCCAACTCCACTTCATCGTCCACCAATAAAATCCGTGCCATAGGACTCCGTCCCGCTAACGCGAACACCTCAGGACTCGGTCTCGCTGTTGTCTTGGAAACAATGTGGAGCGCTGACGTACTCAGAAAAGGACTCCGTCCCGCCAGAACTGGGGAGCGGCTCAAGCTGCAAGGATAGATTGTAAAGGCGGCGCCGCGTCCAGATGGGGGATCCCTGCAGACGCTGGGCCAACCGGCGGCTGGCTGCAGACCGGGACAGGCCTTCGGCCAGCAATCGGGCCATTTCTTGACGAATTTCCGCTTCCGATTCACTGTCTCCCCGCCCATTCAAGGACTCCGTCCCGCCTCTGGCAGGGTTAGGGCTGGGAACGGCACCCACATATCCCTCAAGCAAGAGGGTGAACTCCCCTCGGGGCGGCTGAGCAGCGCAGTGCTCCAGAGCTGCTGCCAGGGATCCCCGCCAGAAGGACTCATACAGCTTGGTCAGCTCCCGCGCCAGCACGATCTGCCGCTCTGGGCCGCAGTGATCCAGCAGATCCTGCAGAGTTTGGCGCAGGCGATGGGGGGCTTCATAGAGAACGACGGTGCGCTCTTCTTGGGCCAACTGCCGCAGGCGGGCTTGTCGTTGGCTGGGTTTAAGAGGTAAAAATCCCTCGAACACGAATCGTCCTGTAGGCAGGCCCGAAGCGGTCAAGGCGGCAACAGCAGCTACCGGCCCCGGCACAGGGATCACCGGGATCCCGGCCTGAATGCAGGCGCGCACCAACTCTTCTCCCGGATCGGAGATGGCAGGAGTGCCGGCATCGCTGATCAGGGCCACCGACTGGCCCGCCGACAGATACTTCAGGAGTTGCGGGATCCGTTGGGCAGCGTTGTGCTCGTGATAGCTGATGAGGCGGGCGGAGATTTGAAAATGTTTAAGAAGCTGGCCGGAGTGGCGAGTATCTTCTGCCGCCACCCAGTCCACTTCCCGCAAAACCCGCAGCGCCCGCAGGGTGATGTCTTCGCGGTTGCCGATGGGGGTAGCCACCAAATAAAGGCTGGCGGTGGGGTGTTCCATCCCGATAACCTATTCTCCGCTCCAAGGGCTTGCTGCCAACAATTGGAGATCACCTCGGATCCCCAGATTAACCTCTCTTGGCCGGTGCCCCGATACCCAAGCATCTGCCTTTCGCGGTAGCGGGACGGAGTCCTTTCGCGTCAGCGGGACGGAGTCCTTTCGCGTCAGCGGGACGGAGTCCTATGGCAGGATCGAGAAGTGCTGCGGAGAGGGATCCCGGTGCGCTTGACAACGCGGGCCACCTATAGCATCAAAGCTTTGTTGGATCTGGCGATGCTCGGCTCCGGGCAAATGGCTTCGGTGCGGGCCATTGCTCAGCGACAGGGGATCCCAGCTCCCTACCTGGAAAAGTTGCTGATTGAGTTGCGCCAGGCCGGCTTGGTTTGTTCCCAACGGGGGGCCCAGGGAGGCTACCGGTTGGCACGGGCGCCGCGGCGGATCCCGATCAGCGCCATTTTGGCGGCAGTGGGAGAATCCTTGGATCCTCTTGTGGAGAGTTCTGACGCCACAGCCGTGTATTCGGCGGAGCGGCTGGACTGGGTGACGGAAGCCCTGTGGAAGCGGATCGCTCGGCAAGTGCAGCAGGTGCTGGAGGAAACCACCTTGGAAGATCTGTATTTTGATGTTCGGAGCTGGCAGGCGGCTCAGGATCAGGAGAGTGGATTTGTGGTTTGAGCCTGCTGGCGGGATGGAGTCATCGCTGTTTTTTCCGGCCCAACCGACTGCCGGGCTGGTGCTGGCGGCAGCTTTGGCTTTGGATTATCTGCTGGCGGATCCCTGGGGTTGGCCTCATCCGGTGCGGGTGATGGGGGCTGTTATTGCCTGGGGGCAAGGCTATATCCTCAAGCACTGCTCAACTCCGCGAGCACAACAGTGGGGCGGGGCAGTTCTCACCCTAACTTTGGTGGGGGGATCCTACGGCGTGGGCTGGGGACTGGTCGCCATCGGCAATACCATCCACCCCTGGGCAGGGATCCTCGTGCAGGTGATCCTGATGGCCAGCTGTCTGGGAGGGCGCAGCCTGCGCTTTGCCGCCTTGGAGGTGTTGGATCCCTTGGAAAAAGAGGATCTGCCGGAGGCCCGTCAACGTCTCAGCCGCTACGTGGGGCGGGATACAGAGCACCTGACGGCATCGGAGATTTTGCGGGCGCTGATTGAGACGGTGGCCGAAAATACTCCCGACGGAGCAACTGCCCCTCTGTTCTACGCCTTCTTGGGAGGGGCACCCTTGGCCTTGGCCTACAAGGCCAGCAGCACGCTGGATTCGATGGTGGGCTACCGCCATCCCCCCTTCACCCATTTGGGCACGGTGCCGGCCCGCTGTGAGGATGGGCTGACTTGGCTGCCCTGCCGCCTGACGGTGCTCACGCTGGCGCTGCTCAGCCGGGATCCTTGGGGGTTCTGGCAGCGGTGTCGTCAGGACGCGCAAGCGGATCCCAGCCCCAATTCCGGGTGGAGCGAAGCGGCTTTTGCCTGGCGGCTGCAGATCCAATTGGGGGGAACCAATTTCTATCAGGGGATCCCGAAGGTGAAACCCAAATTGGGGATCCCAGCTCGCCCCTTGACCCCGCAAGTGGTGCGGGAAAGCTTGGGACTGCTGCGACAGGTTGTATGGATTTGGGGGAGTTTGATGGTGGGAGCAACTCTCCTGTTGACCGTTCTGCAACTCATGGTCGTTTATTTCACCCCCTAGGATGAACTAAACAACCGGTTGCTTCCTGCTTCTACGACCCTTACCTAGCTGAGCTTTTGACTCAACCCCGGCAGAGGAATCTCCACAGGCGCAACTTCCCCCAGAACTTGAGGTAGAGTTAGCAAAGCTAACTAGATCGGCGGCAACAAAAACCGTAGCTGCTGTCAACCTGCCGTGAACCTAGAACCGCTGAAATAAACGATGATAAAAACAGCAGCTGCTACAGATATCAAGCACAGGGCGGTGGGGCATCCCGTCCTTTTCGCGTCAGCGGGACGGAGTCCTTGAAGCTCGCACTCTCTCGCTTTAGCGGCGCGGAGCGCTTTGCGTCAGCATGAGTGCGGGAGTTATGTCACTTGTGCAACCGTTTATCGCTGGCTGAGCCGAGCAGACCTCACGACAACAAAAGTCAAGACCCGCAAGCGAAAGACAGACTTGGCTGCCCTGCAGCAAGACGTAGACCAGTGCCCAGAAGCTCGACTAAAGGATGGAGCCCAGCGCCAGAGCAATACCCATTAACTGCAGCATTGACAATATCCGACAATATCCAAACAACAAAAAGGCCCCCTTTCGAGGGCTTTTTTGAGGATACTGTTGCGCCGTTTTACCGTGGTTTTCGACCTGGAAAATCCAGTATAGGATACCGGGGATGATTGTCGATAGTTTCCAAATCAAGTTTGGCCTACTGCTCTCACATCCACTTCCCATCCTAATTGTCGAAGGGTATAGATCGCAAAAACATAACGGCAGTCACCAACGCCGCAGAATCCTCTCCCAATCATACCCCATTTTTGGGGTGTGCCCGTCAAGTGCTCACCAAGGGCTAGGATAAAAGACAGCTTGACGGGTTGCTGGCCATGCTTGGTTCCTGGTTAGACAACATCTACGGCGCTTGGTTTCTGCCGGAGCGCACCTTTCGGGCGTTGCGGGAACAGCCTGTTCTCTGGCAAGCCTTTGGGGTGGTGGGGCTGCTCAACGTCCTGGATGCGATTCGCCGCTCTGGGGTAAGCCTGCCGAGCATGGTGCTGGCGGTGCTGATGGGATCCCTGGGCTGGGTGGGTTTGGCGGCTGTGTTGCAATTGCTGGCCTTTTGTTTGGGTCGGGCTGTCCCTTCCTTTTCAGCGCTGCTGTGCTTGACGGGGTTTGCCGGTTTGCCGTGGCTGCTGCTGGGGCCTGCTCAATCGTTGGGTGGGGTGGTGGGATCCCTGCTGGGCTTGTCAGCTCTGCTGTGGTTTGTGGTTTGGCAGGTGCGGGCAGTAGCTGTAGCGCTGGATTTGGAGTGGTGGCGGCTGCTGGGCCTGATCCCATTGGCTTTCCTGGGGGGGATCTTGGCCCTGAGCTGGCTGACCAGCAGCGTCGTTGCTTTGGCTTCCTTGGGCTAAAGCTTATAGTTGTTTCAGGTTAGGGTGAGACGCCTGGGCTACCAAGAAAAGCCTTCTGGTTCTGCGTATTGTTGCTCCGCAACGCTGACGCGACGATGCGACCAGGGCTTTAGGTGTGGGTGCAGCGTCCTGGTTGGAATTGAAATGATTGTAATTCTCGTTGAATCCCGGCGTGTGGCCAGGGATGCTTCCCTGGAATTAGCGGGGCACTCGCTGCAGATGCGGCTTTTCCTCCGGCAGAATAGCGCCCTCTACGGGGCAGACCTGTAAACAGATGCCACAGTCGATGCAGGTGGAAAACTCAATCCAAAAGTAGTCGGTGCCTTTGGCATTTTTGGTATCGCCGGGGTGGATGCAGGCAACAGGGCAAGCCTCTACACAGTCGGCCACACCTTCACAGATATCGGTGACAATTGTATGCGGCATGGATCCCTCCCAATGATTGCTCTAAGTCAAATTCTAAGTGCAGTTGCCACAAGGTCAGCCTTGACGTCGCCTGCGCTTCCTATGCTTTTGACTTTTTGATTGAGATGCGCGACATTAGCCCAAAGCTGTCTGAAAAAGATGGGGCTTATATCCCAGTCCTGGGGTTCATTTTAGGCCAAAATTGCTCCCCCCCGACGAGAAGTTTTCCAGATCGTCGCTTTTTCTGACCAGCGCAGCGCCAATGCAAAAGAAGTAGAATGCCGGAGCGAGCCGGCAAATGGGCTCCCACCGCCTCGAGAGTTCTCTCTTGCCAAAAATGGCAAGGGACATACTCTGCTGTGACCTGGGTTTTAACCGAAAGATAGGATGATTTGGCATAAAACAGGGGCTAAATCTCTCTGGGATCCCGCTCTTGAGACTGCCACCAACGGCTGAGGGGCCAATACAAAGCGGGTGCCCAGAGGCTACTTAAAATAGCAGACGTGAGGGCATTGCGTTGATGGTTCCACCAGATGCTCTCCAGAGAACGGGGGCCATCGCCACCAATGTTGCCGAAAAACCGAAGGGAGTTCTCCAATCCATCCAGCAAGGTTTGCGTTCCTGCTGGATCCAGGTCATCGGATCCCTGCGAGGCCACGAGCCACATCCATTGCAGTGCCATCAAGGTTTCGGCGATCACCACCATACCAAAAACGATCAAGGCCACCGAGATAAAGTCTTCTTGCATGTAGCGTTGTTTTTGCAACTTGGCGGTGAGGATCCCGACTACGGCCAGCCCCAGCGCATGGGTAGGACAAGGGCTGGTCAGCGCATCTTGCAGAAAACCCAGGGTGACCCCGGCAACAGCTCCCTGCCAAGCTTTACGCCGCACACTCCAGCACACCACCCAGATCAAGGGCCAATCTGGGGTTAAGCCTGCCAGCTCCAAGCCCGGCCCGCGCCACCAAGGGGCCACTGCTGCCAGCAATCCTGATAGGGCAGTCACCACCCAGTTGAGGTGAGACTTGAGCTTAAGAATCAGAGGGTTGAGCATAGCGGTAGATCAAGGCCCATTCCAAGAGGCCCAGCGGCGCCGACAGTTCGACAGTGGCTTGGGGGGCAGGGCTGGCATCCAAGTTGACCGCTCGAACCGTTCCCACCACCACCCCGGCTGGGTAAAAGCTGCTCAGGCCCGAGGTCACCACCACATCCCCCACCTCTACTTTGGGAGCCTTGTCGAAAAAATCCAAAATGGCGCTCTGGGTGCCCGTACCCCTCAGGATGCCCATGTGTCGGCTGCGACTCAACATCACCCCAACACGGCTGGTGGGATCGCTGATCAGGAGCACTCGGCTGGTGTTGGGCGTGACCGACTCGACTCGCCCGATCAACCCGCCCGGCGCCATGACTACATCTCCCACCCTGACTCCATGCCGGCTGCCGCGGCTGAGGGTGAGCTGTTGCCACCAGTGATCGGCGCTGCGACCCACCACGGCTGCCGGGATCCCCGCTTGGGGCATTTGCTCGGTAAATTGCAGCAGTCGCTTCAGCTCGCGGTTTTGGTACTGCAACTCGGCTACCAGGGCTTGCAGCTCACGGTTAGCGGCCTGGCTGAGCACCGCAGCGGGATCCACAGGCGGACGGGCTGGAGCAGTGATCCAACTGTACAATTCCACCAATAGGGATCCCTGGGTTTGGCGCAGGCCCAATGCTACCCCCATCGCCAAAGCAGACAGGAGTAACCCCAAGCCGTAGCGCCTCCACCATTGGCGTAGCCGATTCAAGCAATACCTCTCCGACCCACTCGACTCACACCTCAAATCAGGAAATCAGGGAGAGGGAGAAGCGCCTCTAGCCCTTGAAGCTGCCGCTCAACACTCGACCCAAGGTTTTGAAATCCTCTAGAACTCGCCCTGTACCCAGCACCACACAACTGAGGGGATCCGGGGCAATGTGAACCAAGATCCCGGTTTCATGGCTGATCAGGGCATCCAGACCCTTGAGCAAGGCTCCTCCCCCGGCCAGCATGATGCCTCGGTCGATGATGTCGGCAGCCAATTCCGGTGGAGTGCGCTCCAGGGTGCGCTTAATGGCTTCCACAATCACCGAGAGGGGCTCGGCCATGCTCTCGCGAATTTCGGTGCTCTTCACCGTGACGGTACGGGGTAAACCCGAGAGCAGGTGTAACCCGCGCACTTCCATGGTCAGTTCCTCTTGAATTGGGTAGGCGGAGCCAATCCGAATCTTGATCTCTTCAGCGGTGCGCTCCCCGATGGTGAGGTTGTGAACCTTTTTCATGTACTGGGCGATGGCCTCGCTCAGCTCATCTCCCGCTACCCGCACGGACTCGCTCAGCACGATCCCCTGCAAACTGAGGACGGCTACCTCAGTGGTGCCGCCGCCAATGTCGATGATCATGTTCCCAGTGGGCTCTTGCACCGGCAGCCCGGCCCCGATTGCTGCTGCCACCGGCTCATCCACCAAATACACCTCCCGCGACCCAGCTTGGAGAGCGGCTTCCATCACCGCCCGTCGCTCCACCCCAGTCACACCGCTGGGGATCCCAATCACAATGCGGGGAGCAATCAGGTACCGGCCCTCGTGTACGCGGTGGATGAAGTGTTTTAGCATCATCTCCGCCGTGTCGAAATCGGCAATCACCCCATCTCGCAGAGGACGCACCGCTACAATGTTGCCGGGGGTACGGCCCAACATTTTTTTGGCATCTTCCCCCACAGCCAGGGGTTGCTTGGTGTTTTGGTCGATGGCGACCACAGAGGGCTCTTGCAGGACAATGCCTCGCCCGGCCACGTAGACCAGCGTGTTGGCAGTGCCCAAATCAATGCCCATATCACGGGAAAATCGGCTGAATAACCCCACGGTAAGTCGCTCCAGTCTTGATTTGGGAAGAAGCAGCAAGCTTTGGTACCTACTATAGTCTAGTTCTGCAAGAGAATCTCCCCCGAAGAGTGGGAATCTGCTCCAGAGAAACCGGCTATGGCTGTATCCCAGCCAGCTGTGGAAGATCGAATTCGCCGCTAAGGTGCAATCCTGTTGTGATTCGGGATCCCTCGTGCCTAAGGTTGCCATTGCTCCAGCCGGCTATCCGGCCATCGCCCCCTATTCTCCCGGCGTGAAGGTGGGCAAAATACCCTCTACATCTCGGGCACATTGGCCCTGGATCCGGAGGGCAAGACGGTGGATCCGACATCGCCACCCAGACTCGCGTGGTGTTGGAGCTGAGTGACATCCTCCCGACGCTCACCCTGCGGGTACAGCGCGGGGCTTCTCGGCAGTTTAGCTAAGATAGACCAACCCGGTCTTTTGGCGGTTGCGATGCAGCTCTCTGGTGCCTTGGTTAGCGTGGCTACCCCGGACTTGCCTCGTCTACAACGCTTCTATCGGGATCTCTTGGGGATCTCTCCCCAAGTCCAGCTCCCGACAGAGGGGGATCCGGTGTACGTAGAGTTTCGTCTGCCAGGGTTGCGGCTGGGCCTCTATCGCAGCCGTCATCTCGATGGTGGTGCCCAAGCCGCAGCGGTGAGCCTCTGCCTGCAGGTGCAGGATTTACAGGGATCCCTGACAACACTGGAAGGGTTGGCGGGAGCTTATCAGCTCTCCATTTCCCCCCTGCGGCAAGCCTTTCATGGACAGGAGGTGGATTTTCGGGATCCCGATGGCAACCGGATTGTGCTGCACCAGCCCTCTGCTGCTTTTGAGGAAGCGACGGCCTGGGATCCCCAGGGTTAGATTCGCCAGAGATAGATGGTGTAGGTGTTGATAACATCCGATACAGTGGTGGTGGCGGTGGGGAGCCAATCTCCCATGTCGAAGGAGTGGGTGACCAGACGAGCGCCGGGCCGAAGCTGGGAGCGCAGCTTGTCTCGGATCAGCAGGTGGGAGCGGGGCAGCAAATAGCAGCTCACCACCGTCGCCGGGGTTAAGTCCAGAGTGAGCAGATCCTGCTGGAGAAAAGTAACTCGATCCTGAACTTGGGCTTCTCGGGCCCGCTGTTGGGCTTCCAGGATGCGCTCCGGGTCGATATCCACTCCCATGCCCTGTGTGCCAAAGCGCTGCGCCGCCCGGATGAGAATGCGGCCATCCCCACAGCCCAAGTCGTAGAGAGTATCCTCGCTCCCCACCTGGGCCAAATCCAGCATGGCATCCACAACCAAGGGCAAGGTGCGCACATAGGGGGCCAAGCGGATTCCCTCTGGACTTTGCGGGTTGGGCTGGCATTGGAAGAAGGGATCCCTGCCCACCGAGTTCTGACCCAGCTTAGGTTTGAAACCGCGGGGCACCAAGGGTTGATTCCGAGAAGAGCGGTTTTCTCTGTTCATCAAATATTCTCATCAATTTCCCATCAGTCTATCAACCTGTCGCAGTACAGAGCCCCTGCCGTTCTACTGGGTGGAAAGTCACCGCCAATTGCGTCGGCTCAAGTACAGTCTACTAAGGGGTTATGGGATACACCTGTATGGTCATTTTCAACAGGAATGAAACATCTCCGTTCCATTGCTCTCTAACTCCCCTCTCCCTCTGGAGGGGCTGGGGGAAGCGGCGCGGAGCGTCTGGGCAGCGGCGGGAGTATCTCAATCGAGTCTGGAATGACTATGAACCTGCTTGTTCTAAACCTCACTGGGGTCAAGCCTCGGAAACACGATTTTTATACCCTTTTATATCCCTTAATTTGTAACGGGCTGTATCTCAAAAAATATCTTGATTCAACAACTTAGCCAGGCGTTCCAGCCCCTTTTTGACTTGGCGGGAAACGGTAACGGCACTGATCCCTAGCCGCTCTGCCGTTTCTTTTTGCGTGAGGTCATAGAAGAAGACAAATTCCAAAATCTTGCGGGTACGTTCCTCCAGCTGAGCCAAGGCATGTTGTAGGCGAATACGATCTTCTTCAGCCAGTTGAAAACTGCGGTAGCGCTGATCCGGAACGACCTCCCCCAGAGCAACACTGTCTTCCTCAGTTTGAATCGGAGCATCCAGGCTGAGCAAAAGGCTGTTTTGTTGGGCCAGCTCCAGCTCTCGCCATTCCTGCTCCGTCAGTTGCAGGGCTTCCCTCACCTCGGCCTCAGAGGGAGAACGGCCCAACTCTTGCCGCAGACGGGCAATCACCTTCTTGGCTTGTCTTTGCAGGGTCGTCCAGCGGCGTGGGATCCGCATGGTGGGGCTTTTGTCCCGCAGGTAGTGTTGAATTTCTCCGCGAATGTAGGGCAGGGCAAAGGAGCTAAAAGCCAGGCCTCGGCTGATGTCAAAGCGTTCGATAGCTTGAATCAAACCCAAACAGCCAACTTGCACCAGGTCGTCGTACCCCTCATTGCATTGGTTGCGCCAGTGGTGGGCCTCTTTGCGCACCAAGCCCAAGTTCATTTCCACCAGCCGGTTGCGCAGGGCTGGATCGCGATTCTGGTGGTACAGCCGCAACAGTTCGGCAGTTCGGGCTTTAACATCCTCACTAGATGCCATAGATCCACATGCGGCTGGGAATCCGGTCTTGGCCAAAGGCAATGGAGGGGGGGCCGCCGGTCGCCTCAGGGAGACGGAGTTCTTGGGAGAGGTCAGGCGAGGGGCCGTTATCATAGACAACCACTTTACCGATTTGCCGAAAATAACTGTAGAACAAGCACTCAAGGAACTCGAAAACCATTCAAAGGTTGAGGATCCCACCCATAACCAACACCCATCCAGTCAAGAGACGCTTTTGCCCAGCCAGACCCTGCGCAAGCAGGTGCTACAGGGCTACAGGGATGGCGTTAGAAGCACAACCGGACACTGTTGAGATTTGCCAAGAGCTGGAACGTTCTTAGTTTGACCAGGTTTCTTGACCCAAGCAACAGCATCTCCACGGAAAATCGGCGGGTTTCATCGGCAAAAGAGCGCAATTTTCCCGTAAGACCCCCCGTAAGACCCAACGAAATTGCCGGATTTCTGTTGTTGGCGTGCTCTCGTGGTTATTGGTGATTGGGTCAGGTTGGCGGTGAAACAGCCTGTGCATTCCAGCCTCTCCTCTCCTTCTGGGAGGTGAGAACGTCAAGAGGCTGTTCGTGACAGCGGCGGGGGGTTCTTGGGGGGATCCGTGCCGGCAAGGGCTGCCAAAAAGGATGCAAAACTCGGCTCCTCGCGAATGAGGTCGAAATAGGGCTCAGAGGAGAGCAAGGGGCGGTAGCGTTCCGGCTCCAGGCGTAGGGCTTGCTCCAAAGCTTGTAGGGCCTGAGGCACTTGGCCTTCCCAGGCGTAGCAGCAGGCTTTGGCGTAGTGAGCCTCGGCATTGCTGGGATCCATCTGCAGGGCCCGATCAAAACTCTGGATGGCCAGCTCGTAGAGGTTCAAGTCCATCAGCACCAGGCCGCGCTGCACCCAGATCTGAGGGCGTTTGGGATCCTGCGCCAGGGCACGGTCATAGCTGTTGAGGGCCTCCATCGGGTTGCCGAGGCGGTGGTGGGCAAGGGCATGGCCGGCCCAGAGAGAGGCCGATTCGGAGCCCAGTTGCAGGGCTCGTTCGTAGCTGGCCAGAGCATCGACGTAGCGCTCTAGGTGAAACAGAGCCAGGCCCCGACTCTGCCAAACTTGGGCATTGACGGGGTTGATGGCGAGGGCTTTCTCGTAGCTGATTAGGGATCCCTGCCACCGTCCCAGAGAGGCTAAGGTTAGCCCGTGCAGGTACCACGTTTCCGGGCTGTCGGGGCTGAGGGCAAGGGCCCGTTCGTAGGCACGTAGGGCTTCTTCGTAGCGGCCCAATTGCCGCAGCGTGTTGGCCTGGTTAAAGCGGGCCTCAAAAAAATCCGGTTTCAGCCGCAGAGCCCGCTCATAGCTGGCCAGAGCTTCTTGATGGCGACCGAGATCGTCCAGCAGAGAACCACGGTTGTTCCAGGCTTCGGGGAAGTCCGGCTTCAGCTCCAGGGCGCGGTCGTAGCTGGCCAGGGCAGCTTGGGCTTGCCCCAGGTGGTCGAGGGTGGTGGCGCGGTTGTACCAGGCAATGGGATCCTGCGGCTGATCTCCCACCGCCTGCTCGAAGGGCTGTAGTTGAGCCGCCTGTTCCGCCGAAAGGGCAGATGGGTCAACCGCCGGGGCCGGCGAAACGGCTGTAGATTCTGGGGAGGCAGCACGCTTCTGCCGCCGCAGCCACCAGGCCCAACCCCCGGCCAAAAGCAACAGGCTCGCCCCCAGCACCAGCACGCCCACGTCGGTCGGGGCAATCACAAACGGCATGACCCACTTCCTCTTTTCTGCGCGCCTCTACATCATCACCAAAAACGGCAGGGGATCGCTGGGCCCTGCCGGCGAGATCAGCTCAATGCGCTTTTCGCCAGGGTAGGTGCTGGGATCGATCTCAAAGGTAACCGTCAGCGCCTCGGCGTTGGCCTGCACCGGTTCCTTAGAGCGTCCCAAGGGATCCCCAAAGCTGACTCGGATCCCTTTACCCGCCGGGCTGACTCGGATTTCCGTCACCTGATCCAGATGGGATCCCTCTAGGGTACAGACGATTACATCCCCGACAAAGGCCTCCAGAGGCCAGCCCCGCCGCACCACCGGTTTGGACATGGTTGTCGCTCCCACAGGCTTCTGCATCTCAGTTTAATTTTTCATTTTCCCCTCCCTGCTCCAGCCCAAAACGGCTTTGGTGGCAGAGAGGCTCTCCCCCCTTGGGCCGGATCTCCTGCCACCCCTGTAGAGAAGAGGGAGTTGGGGAAAGGGCAACGGCAGGCGCTCGCAGCAACACCTGGCGGTCTGGGCCCACGCTCACCAAGCGGGGCATCTCTCCAAGGCTATCGGCCACCGCAAACAGCACCCGCTCTCGCGCCTGGGGATCCCAGCCCAGCAGCTCAGCATACCCCAGCGCCGGCGGCGGATCCCAGATTTGCACCGGTGGGATCCCTGTCGAGCCAGTGGGCAAAGGCCAGACCACCGCCCGATCCCAGCTCAAATCGGTCTGGAACCAGCCTTCGTACTCCCGCGCCAGCAAAGTGTTCCCCTGCCAGGCTAGAGGCAGGATCATGGCAAAATCCAATGCCTCAACGGGGTCGTATACCGACCCTGAGGCTTGATAGATAACCTGCAAGGCCCGAGTACGGGTGTTCTCGGCAAACAACACACTGGTCAACCGACCAGCCTGAGGCGTGGCCACCAAATCTAGCCGTGTGTACACCTGCCACTGGGGATCCGGCGCCGGCAAGGGATCGCTGCGCAACAGGCCAACCAATGTGCATTGCCGCTGCCGGGCTTGCTCCTGCAAGTCGTACACCCATTCCCAAGGGATGGGCAAAGTAGGGGGAGAGGAGACTCCAGGGGCAGCCGGCGCCATGTCCCTCGCCCAGGCAGCGCTCCCCTCCGCCCAGCCGATCCAAACAGCCACAAGGGCTCTCCCCAGTTGCCACAGCCAGTTTTGCCTGAGCCAGCCCCCCATCTGCCTCACCTTCCGTCGTGACATACTCCCGCACTCATGCTGATGCAAAGCGCTCCGCGCCGCTAGCGCGAAAAGGACGTTTCCTGCGCTTGAGGACTACGTCCCGCTGACGCGAAAAGAACGGGATGCCCCACCGCCCTGTGCTTGATGTTGATGGCCGCATGGTGGTCGCGCTCTAGTTCTAGCCCACAATGGGAACAAGAATGCCACCTGTCTTGAATCGCTTTCGGTACTCTTTGACCACACCGAGAGCAGTTTTGACTGCTGCCGTTGGGGTTCACTGCAATCGCCCTCAGCCCAGCTCTTTCAGCCTTGACTGCCAGAATTCGCAGAAATTGTCCCCACCCAGCATCATAGGTAGATTTTGCTAGTCGGGTTCTAGCAACACCTTTGATATTCAGGGCTTCGTACCCAATATGTTTGCCCTTGCTTACCAGCCAGTTCGCTGTTTTGTCATGAAAATCTTTGCGCTGAGATAGTGGTTAGTGGATAGTGGTTAGTGGATAGCCACTATTCACTATCTACTGGTCACTATCCACTAGTCACTAGCCATAGGCGGTTTGACCCCTTCTTCTCGCGAGACAAGGCTCGCTGCAGTCTCTTTAACCACTTTTGGGCTCTGCGGTAATACTGGGGAACTGGAACAGACTCCCCCGCATCGGTCACCAAAAAGGAGTCTAGTCCCACGTCGATCCCCATCGTGTTCTCCAGTGTTGCAGGCTCAGGAGTAAACTCAGGGACGGACGAATCTTGCAGGCTCAAGGTCACATACCACCCGTCTGCCTTGCGGGTGATGGTAGCAGTCTTGATGACAAAACCGTCAGGCAAAGGACGGTGCTGAATTATGCGAACAGCACCGATTTTGGGCAGATGGATAAACTGCCCGCAAATGCAGTCTTGTTTCATCTGGGGGAAACTGAAGGAGCGATACCGCCCAACTCCCTTGAATCTGGGTTTCCCTGCCCGCTTGCCGTTACCGTCCCCCTTCAGCCAGCGGTCGAATGCTTTGTGCACTCGCTCTATGCAGTTCTGGAGGACTTGCAAATGGACTGCTCTGTACTCCGGAAACAGGGCTTTCGTCTTCACCAAGTCCCGTTTCTGGGAGTAGAAATCGGGCTTGTCTTTCAGCTTGGGCAAGTGACAGATTAAGGGACAAGCATTGATGTCACAGCGATTGTGTTCCCACCACGCAAAGCGCTCTGCCAAGCGATAGTTATACTGCTTCCGTAACAAGTCTAGCCATTGGTCCATCAGAGCAACTTGGCTAGAAGTAGGGCGTAAGCGATACTGGTAAGCAGTTCTCATGATGAGGGTATAAAATCCTGCTACGCCGGTCATAGCACCAGTAAGGACGAAGCATTGTGTCCTCGCCTTTCATCCCGACCCTCACCCTGGATAGTGGTGAGTGGATAGTGACCAGCCACTAGTCACTAACGGAGGGCGGGGCTTCCCGGCGGTCTAGCTAAAACCAAACCGAAAATGGAAGAAGTTTACTTACCAGAGGAGACCCTTTGCGCTTGGCTGTGGGAAGACCTGGGGCACGGCGACCTCACCACAGAGCTGACCCTACCCCCAGGACTGGAGGGTGAGGCGGTAATCCTGGCCAAGGAGACAGGGATCCTGGCCGGCCTGGAGATTGCCAAGCGGGTTTTTCGGCTGGCGGATCCCCAGGTGGAGTTCATCCCTGGAGTGGAGGAAGGGGCCAGGGTGGCTGTCCGTCAAGAGGTGGCCCACCTCAAGGGATCCCTGAAGGGCATTCTGGCGGGGGAGAGGCTGGCGCTCAATCTTCTCCAAAGGCTGTCCGGCATTGCCACCCTCACCCGCACCTATGTAGAGGCTCTCCGGGGAACCTCAACCCAGCTTCTGGACACCCGCAAGACCACTCCCGGCCTGCGCGCCCTGGAGAAGTATGCTGTACGGGTAGGGGGCGGCAAAAACCACCGCTTTGGGCTGTTCGACGGCATTTTGATCAAGGAAAACCACATCATTGCCACGCAACGCTGTTGCGACCGCGGCGCGGGAGGCGTTTTGGCAGCCGTCAAGCGGGCCAAGGAAGGTGCTCCCCACCACCTCAAGGTGGAGGTGGAGGTGCGGGATCTCCAGGAACTGGAAGAGGCTTTGGCAGCAGGAGCCGATCTCATCCTTCTGGACAACTTCACCCTGGAAGAAACCCAGGCCGCCGTCCAACGGGTGGGAGGGAGAGTTCCCCTGGAGGCCAGCGGCAACATGACCCCAGAACGGGCCAGGCAAGTGGCCGAGGCAGGCGTGAATTACGTCAGCGTCGGGGCGCTCACCCACTCGGCCAAGGCTTTGGATCTCTCTTTGCTGGTGGTGTGACCCTGAGCCAAGTCCTCGCTGGACACTGCTTTATTGCTACGCAACGCTGTTGCGACTGATGCTACTTTGAGAAGACAACCTAAGCCCAGCTCCAGCTCAACCGGGCGCCGCGAAAGGCTTCGCCGGGCATCTGGGTTGGGGGTTGCTTCTCTTGCCGGCTCAGATACCCCCCAAAGCAGAGTCGACCAACTCCAGGAGATGGGCTTTCCGTTATTGCTGCGCGCTGCTCCTGCAAACGCATTAGCGGGACAAAGTCCTCAGATCGTGTCCAGCCTCCAGAGGAACAAAACCGTTATTGCTACGCAACGCTGTCGCGACAAGAAGTCGAAAATGAAGGGAGAAACCCCATTGCTACACAACACTGCCACAATCGTCCAGGAGATTGCCCGGCTCAAACAGGAAAGGCAGGCAGTTATCCTCGCGCATTCGTATCAGCTCCCCGAAGTTCAAGAGGTGGCGGACTTTGTGGGAGACTCCTTAGGACTGGCTCGGGAGGCTCAAAAGACGAGCGCCCAGGTGATCGTCTTTGCGGGCGTGCATTTTATGGCGGAGACGGCTGCCATCCTTAACCCGGAAAAGACGGTGCTGCTGCCGGATCTGGAGGCGGGCTGTTCCTTGGCCGACAGCATTCGCCCAGAAGATGTGCTGCGGTGGAAGGCAGCCTGCCCTGAGGGCTTGGTGGTGGCCTACGTCAACACCGCTGCCGAGATCAAGGCTCTGGCAGATGTCTGCGTAACCAGCGCCAACGCAGTTCAAGTGGTGGCCAGCCTGCCCCCGGATCGCCCCATCTTCTTCGTGCCGGATATGTTTCTGGGAGCCCACGTTGCTCAAGTAACCGGAAGGGAGCTGGATCTCTTTCCGGGAGAGTGCCACGTGCATGTTGGCATCCGGGAAGAGCACCTCAAGGCGATGGTGGAAGAGCACCCTGGAGCAGAGTTCCTCATTCACCCGGAGTGCAGTTGCGGCTCTAGCTGTCTCTTTCTCAAACCGGATGCCAAGCTGCTCTCTACCGAGGGCATGGTGCGCTACGCCAAAGCTTCAGAAAGCCGCGAGTTTGTGGTGGCCACCGAGGTGGGCATTCTTCACCGGCTCAAGAAAGAAGCTCCAGACAAAACGTTCATCCCTGTCAAGGCAGAAGCCGTCTGCGAGTACATGAAGAAGATTACCTTGGAAAAGATTTACCGCTCCCTGCAGGAGATGCGCTACGTGATCCAGGTGCCCCAGGAGGTGGCTGAGAAGGCTCGCCGTTCCATCCTGGCCATGCTGGCAGTGCCCGCCGGAGCCTAGAGGTGGAGGGGAAGAACGGGGCGCCGCCCTTGTTAGAAACAGACCTGTTGATCCTGGGAGCAGGGGTGGCGGGGGTGTACGCAGCCCTGTGGGCCGAAGCCCAGGGGGCGACAACTCTGGTGGTAAGCAAGGATCCCCTTCCCTCTGGCTCTACCCCTTGGGCGCAGGGTGGGGTGGCTTTTCCTGCGGATGAGGCGGACGTAGAAGCCCATATCCAAGACACCTTGCAAGCGGGCCGCGGCCTGGTGGAAGAAAAGGTGGCTCGCTCCATTGTGGAGGAAGCACCCTTGCACCTGGAGAGACTTTTGCGCTGGGGCCTTCCTTTCCATCCCCAACCCGTCCGGGAAGGGGGCCACTCCCAAGCGCGGGTACGCCATCTGGGGGGGGATCGGAGCGGACTGTGGCTTCTGAGAGGTTTGCTGGCTCGCCTCAACAGGCTGCCTTTGCAGGGCTACACAGCCCTCAGCTTTTTGCTGGCGGGGGACAGGGTGGCGGGGGCCTTGCTGCTTGGCCCTGAAGGGCCGGTGGAGGTGAGGGCCGGGGCAGTTCTCCTGGCTACGGGAGGATTTGGCAGCCTCTTCCCCGTCTCGACAGCTCCCTCGGGGGCCACCGGCGACGGAATGGTGCTGGCTTGGCGGGCAGGGGCCACTCTCAGGGATCTGGAGTTTGTGCAATTTCACCCCACGGCTTTGCCCAATGGAGCGCTGGTGAGCGAGGCAGTAAGAGGAGAAGGGGCTGTTCTCCTCAACGCCTTGGGGGAGCGTTTTATGCCTCGCTATGCGGAGCTGGGAGAGCTGGCGCCGCGGGATGTGGTAGCTCGAGCCGTTTTCTGGGAGCGGCAGCAGACAGGGGGAACCTACCTGGATCTGCGGGTCGTCGAACATCTGGAGGAGCGCTTTCCCACCGTTGTTGCCTCTGCCCGCGCCTTGGGGCTGGATCCCACCAAGGATCTGCTCCCGGTTGTTCCCGCCGCTCACTACGTGATGGGTGGGATCCGAACGGACGCTTTCGGCTTCACCGGCCTGCCGGGCCTTTATGCTGCTGGGGAGGTGGCTTCCACGGGTCTGCACGGAGCCAATCGCTTGGCTTCCAACAGCCTTTTGGAAGGGCTGGTCATGGGCAAGCGGGCCGCCTTGGCTGCCTTGCAAGATTTGGGAGAGGTGAGCTTTCCCCGACAGCTGCAGAGGCTACCCGTTCTGGCGACGTCTCCCGACATCCTGCCGGCTCTCAGGCATCGAGTTGGGAAAGCTTTGGGCGTTGTGCGGGAGGGAACACGGCTGCGGGCTTTTCTGACCTTTGTCAAGGCACTTCCCCTGCAGGAAAAGCCTTGGGCCACCCGGGAAGAGGCCGAGGCAGGCAGTCTGCTTTTGCTGGCCCGTCTGGTAGCTCAGGGGGCGCTGCTGCGGGAGGAAAGCCGCGGGGCCCATTTCCGCGAGGATTTTCCTCAGGAAGGGGAGCCTTTCCATACGGAGGTGCGCGGTTCAACTTTTTTCCGGAGACCTCTTGATGCTACGCATCGCTAACGGCAACAGGCATTCCACTCATGGTGAAAGACGCCCGGCCTGTCGATGCGCTCGAAGGTGTGGGCCCCGAAGAAGTCCCGCTGGGCTTGGGTGAGGTTCTGGGGCAGGTTGGCGGTACGGTAGCTGTCGTAGTAGGCCAAAGAAGCGCTGATGGCCGGGATCGGGATCCCCAGGGCAGCCGCCGTGGACACCACCCGCCGCCAGGATCCCTGCCGTTCCTGAATGGCCTGCTTGAACTCCTCATCCAAGAGCAGGTTCACCAGCTCTGGATCCCGTTTGTAGGCCGATTGGATCTCGCCCAGGAAGCGGGCGCGGATGATACAGCCCCCTTTCCAAATCCGCGGAATCTCGCTGAAGGTGTAGACGTAGCCGTGGGCAACGGTGGCTTTTTTGAGCAGGGCCATCCCCTGAGCATAGGAGCAGATTTTGGAGCAATAGAGAGCAGCGCGCAGATCTTGGATAAAGCAGTCGGGATCCCCTGCAAAAGTGGCGTCCGGCCCTTTCAACTGGGCAGAGGCAGCCACCCGTTCCTCTTTCATCGACGAGAGGATGCGAGCTTGCACCGCCGCCTCGATGGTGGGCACTGGTACCCCCAGATCTAGAGCGTCCTTGACTGTCCACAAACCGGTGCCTTTTTGCCCAGCCTTATCCAGAATGAGATCCACCAACGGCTTGCCGGTTTCCGGATCCAGGGTTTGGAAAATCTTGGCGGTAATTTCAATTAGGAAAGATTCCAGCTCTGTTTCATTCCAAGCCTGAAAAATCTCCTGCATCTGCGAGGCCGACAGCTTCAAAGCCCTGCGCATTAGGTCGTAGACCTCGGCGATCAGTTGCATATCGCCGTATTCGATGCCGTTGTGTACCATCTTCACGTAGTGCCCGCCCCCTTTGGGCCCCAGGTAGGTGACACAGGGGCCGTCTGGCACTTGAGCGGCAATTTTGGTCAAGATGGGCTCCAGTTGTTGGTAGGCCTCTGGGCTGCAGCCGGGCATGAGGCTGGGGCCGTTCAGGGCTCCCTCTTCCCCGCCGCTCACTCCCATGCCGACAAAGTGGATCCCGGTGGGGGCGAGGGCTTCGGCACGGCGATCGGTGTCGGTGTAGAGGGAGTTGCCGCCGTCGATGATGATATCCCCCGGATCCAGCAGGGGTTTAAGCTCGTCAATCACCGCGTCTACCGGCGCACCCGCCTTGACCATGATCAAGAATTTGCGGGGCCGCTCCATCAGTTGCACCAATTCCGGCAGGCTGTAGGCGGGGGTGATCCGTTTGCCTTGGGCTCGCTCCCGCATGAACTGGTCGGTTTTGGAGCTGGTGCGGTTGTAGACGGCAACCGGGAAGCCATTGCGCTCGACGTTGAGGGCCAGGTTTTCCCCCATCACCGCTAGGCCAATCACCGCAAAGCTGGGCTTGCTCATGGTTGGGGCACTATCGACACCTCACCCAATCTAGAGGCCAATCTGACCGACGGGGCTCAGGGATCCTGTTTTCTTCACCTTTGCCGGCCCTGATTCAAGGGCAGCCCAAACTCTCACGGGTGGTTACACCGGTTATCGGGTGGGATCCCTCAGCTCGCTCACACAACTGCCGCTTTGCCGCCCGATCCACATAGGCTTCGCTGAAATCGGCGCCGGCAATCTGCGCTCCTTGCCAAACCGCCCGTGCGGCAATGGCTCCCGTGAGCTTGGCCCCTCTGAGATCGGCTCCTGCCAAATTGGCCAGATCCAAAAGGCTATTGCTCAAATCGGCACCGGATAGGTTGGCCCCCGCCAGATTGGCCTTGGTGAATGCCGCCCCCGAAAGGTTGGCCCCGTGCAGATCGGCGCCCTGCAGGTTGGCGCTGACAAAGCTGCTGCCCCGCCAATCTTGGCCGGATAGATCTTGACCTTGCAGATCGGCGTTGTTGAAGTTGAGACGGGCTTGGCTGCCCGCTATGGAGCCCCAGAGGAGCCAAAGCAGCAGAGTGGCCGCCAGCAGCATGCCCAGCTTCCCGAAGTCGCGCCAGCAAGTCGAGGCGTTGGATTTTGGGGCCATCGAGGATCCCTAGATTCTCTACCCCCATTCTTGCCGATTTTCCCCTTGCCCACTGAGAACTGGGATCATTGCGTTGCAGCAGAGACAGCCGTTATCCGCCGTAGGTTACATTCCGCTCGGTGGTGCGAAATTGCAGGATCGTCAGCCCCACCACAATGAGAAACAGGACGATGGATTGCGCGGCAGCCCTACCCAAATTGCCTGAAGACACTCCGATTTTGTAGATCTCGTAGATCAACACCGAGGTGGATCCGGAAGGGCCCCCAGCAGTCAGCAAGTCAATGGTGCCAAAGATATCGAAAAACGCATAGGTCATGTTGGTAATCACCAAAAAGAAGGTGATGGGAGAAAGCAGCGGTAGGGTGATGGCAAAAAAGCGACGCACTGCCCCGGCCCCGTCGATGGCAGCCGCTTCCAGCAAATCCTTGGGCAGGTTTTGCAGGCCGGCAAGGTAAAACAAAATGTTGTAGCCCATCTGCTTCCAAACGCTAGCAAAGATCACCACCCAAGGGGCCAAGTTGGGATCGCTGAGCCAGTTTAAACGGGGGATCCCCACCAGGCCCAGCAAATGGTTGGCCACCCCTCCCAAGGGGTTGAACATGATAAAGAAGATGATCCCGGCCACCGCCGGAGAAATGGCGTAGGGCCAGATCAGCAACACCCGATAAATCGCCGCCCCTCGAATCGGCTGGTAGGCCAGCGTGGCAATCAACAGGGATCCGCTCAACCCCAGCACCACGATGGCCGCCGAAATGGCAAAGGTAATCCCCAGGCTGCGCAGATAGGTGGAATCCGTCAGCAAAGCGGTAAAGTTATCCACACAGACGAAGCGGCTGCGCGGCGCCCCCACAAACGTGAGCAGGGTGGAAAGGCGGAAGGTATCCAGCCCTGGGTAGTAGAGAAACACCACCAAGATCGTGAAGGTGGGCAACAAGAGCAGCCACGCCAGCCACCACTGCTTAAAGATGCCCCTCTCCTGAACAGCTGGGCCGGGGATCCCCAGGCGGCGCTCCTGCTCCTTCTGCGTCCACGCCAACAGCGGCCAGAGGGGAATGGCCATGCCCGCCAGCACCAGCCCCACGCCAAAGGCCATGTCGATGGCCTTGCGCTCCGGCTCAAAAGTGCAAAAATCCAGGGGCGCCATAAAAATCAGGGATCCCAGCCCTCCTGCTAGGCCCCCCAGCACTGCCCCCACCGGCACAGGCCACTCGATGCGTCGAAAACGGAGCCCCATCCAGAGGGATCCCAGCAACCCCGCCAACAGGGGCAGCAGCACTTGGATGAATCCCAACATCGCCTCTCACCTCGGCTGTGCTCTTCACAAGAGCCTTATCAAAGCCCGGAAAGGGGCAGGCCGCCGCCCACCCCCATCCCTCAATAACACCCCTGGCCCATCGACACTGGGGCTACTGGTAAAGGGAGTTGTACTCGGCCAGAAGGCGGTTGGCCTCCTGGTTGGCCTTGGCCATGGCCTGGGCCGGATCCCCGCCTTTAAGCATCAGATCTTCCATGGTTTGGGTCACCACGTTGCGAATCTCAGGGAAGGCCCCCAGCAGCGCCCCCCGAGTGGCAGGGGTCACTTTGGAATTATTAATTTGGTCGCTGGCGGTGAAGAAGTTGGGGTTTTCCTTGAACCAGCCCTTCGACTCCAGCAAGGCTACCGAGCTTTTCCGAATGGGCAAGTAGCCGGTCACTTGGTGCCACTCGGCAGCATTTTCGGTGTTGTTCAGCCACAACATGAAGGTCAGCGCCCCCTCTTCCACCTCCTTGGGCAGATCCTTCACCAGCCAGAGGCTGGCTCCCCCGATCAAGTTCCCCGTCCAACCCTTGTCGGCGTTGTAGGGCATGCGGGTGGTGACCAGCTCGATGTTGTTCTGCTTGGCGGCATTGGTGATGTTGGCGGCATCGGCGCTGCTGGTGATGGCCATGGCGACGGTACCGGTCTGGATGGCCTGCTCGGTGGCTGCCCAATCCCGCTGCTTGCCGCTGTAGATGTAGTAGCCTTTGTCATACATCCCTTTCCACCAGGTGGCGATGGCAATTGACGGCTCCGAGTCCAAAAAGACCTGGGTGGCACGGGCGGCACGGCCATTGTCGTTGTTGGCCAAGAGGGCATTCTGCTGGGCCATCCATTGCTCGTAGAACCAGCCGTGATTGGGCCAGGTCACACAGCCCTGGGGAGCGTCGGGGAGGGCCATGATCTTTTGACAAGCAGCCTCCAGCTCTTGCCAGGTGGCCGGCGGCTTTTCGATCCCAGCCTTCTTCAAGATGGCCGTGTTGGAGTAGAGAATGGGGCTGGAGCTGTTCCAGGGCATGGAGGTAAATTTGCCATCCAGGGTGTAGTAGCTCACCACCGGCTCGATAAAATCGTCGAAATTCACCGGGATCCCGTTCACTTCGGTGCGATTGCCCAGAGCCTCGGCAATGGACTTGAAGTAACCAAAATCCCGTGCCCGTTGGGTGCCCACCTCAAACCACTGCACCACCGAAGGAGCAGCATTTTGTTGAATGGCCAGGTCGGTGGCTTGCTGAATTTCTTCGTAGTTGCCGTAGCCTTCGACCGTAACTTTGTATTGAGGAAATTGTTTGTTGAACTCTGCCGCTTTTTCGCGGGCCCAATCCAGGCGGTTATCGGTAAAGGCAATCCAAACTTTGACTTCGGCAGGAGACTGAGCAAAGCTGTCGGCAGCCAGAAGAGCAGCAGCAGACGCAGCCACCAGGCCAGCCGCAACAGCCAGGAAAGTACGACGGGTATTCATAGAAAGATGCAGTCGCATTCGCTAAAGGCACCTCTGAGATTACAGCACCGACATTAAGAGCAGGTTATGTCTGGCTGGGATCCCCTCGGGAGGTGAACCCTCAGGCCGAAGTCAGAGTCAGATGAGGTGAGCACCTAGCCTGGGTCATGATTGGCAATTTCTCAAGGGGTCTCGAAAAATGAGAATGAAAATGAAAACCGCAAGCTTTTGCCTGTTATTGGTTACTGCCCTCCTGATGGCGCTTGCTCCCTTTGCGCAGGCTCGCCCCCGTCAACGCACTCGCACAGCCACCACGCCAACGGCTGGATCCCTGACCCCGAGCGGTGAGCGCACCTTCACTCACTCCGGCACCTACACTCGCACCGGGCCAAGTGGCAGATCGGGTAGTGGCACCTATTCCGGCCAGGGATCCCGGCAATTCATTCCCGGTCAGGGGGTGGAAGGAGACTATTCCGGCCAAGTCACTACCCAACAAGGTCAGACCTGGAACCTGAACCATCAGCACACCACTACTCACACACATGAGGGTTGGCAACGGCAGGGCAGCACCACCCTGCAAAACGCCGAGGGCAAGACGGTGGGCAGCAGCTCGAGCCTTATCGAGGGCCAAGCGGGGCAAGGCTGGCAGCACAGCGGCCAATTCAACAATGCTCGCGGCCAAACCTACACCACCGAGTCGAGCAGCACACCGACCGGGCCAGGACACTGGCAGCGGGAAACTCGCGTCTTCAATGCCCAAGGGGATCTGCTCGGTGGCTCTGATACCGATGTGCAGTACCGATTTGTACCAGGGCAAGGCTGGGTGAAAACAGTAGAAGGCAATACCCTGAAAGGTCAACCGATCCGCCGCACCACCACAGTCGGCCCCAACCTGTGAAGAAGAACCTGAAGGGCACTTTAAGGGATCCCTTAGGATTTTGTGGGAGGAAGCGGGCGGACGGAATCGAACCGACAACAGCAGTTTGGAAGACTGCGGTTTTACCATTAAACTACGCCCGCACGGGCATTCAGCGATGCTGAATATCTATGGTAGCATCTCTCGGCGGTGCCCCTTCCCACTCAGAGTTTGGAGAAAAATCCATCTCCATCAGCGGGACAGACTTCTCCGGTAGGCTGGGCTTACTTGCTCTGGAGATCTTTCTGGCGTTTCCTTTGCCATTGGCGAAACTCTTTCTCGTAGCGTTCACCCTCCGTTTGGTAGGCGTTCCAGCCCTTGAGGGCAACGGTCAAGCCCCACCCCATGAGTATAAACAGCGACCAAGATAGCCCTCCACCGGAGAGCCAGTCTAAGCCCAGCAAAAAGCTGTTGACAATTCCATAGCGACCCAGCAGTTGGTAAAACTGCCGACGGCGGTAGCGCTGGAATTCTCGGTGTTGGCTGTTCAGCTCTTGCCAGGCCTTCCATTCCTGCTCGGCCAAGTCCAGCTCTTGGGGGGAGATCCCCAGTTCGGCAGCCATCTCCTGCAGTTGGGAGCGGGTGAACTCGCCCAGGCGTGGCTGGCGGGCAATGGCCCGCTGGAGGATCTGCTGCACGTCCTCTTGGCTGTACCGGGATCCCGACATTTGGCTGACTTACATATAACTTCGTAAACTTTATATCTCTTAGTTTGGGCTAGCTGGATCTTGCGCCTTATGAAGCTCCCTCCGCCGCGGGATCCCAACCGTTAGACTAAACCTAGACTGCGAGCCTCCTTCTCTGGGGTTAAGTGTCCCTGTACTGCCTGTGATCTGTGCTTGCCAGTAGGGTTATGGCCTCCACCCGCTCTAGATCTTACCTTCGCCAGAGTCGTACCTCCCTATTGAGCGATCTGCTGCAGGCTTTGCCGCACCTGCGCCCACAACTGTATTTCAAATCCTCTTTGGTTGCCCTCAGCCACGCCATTGAGGATCAGGTGCTGCAAGGGCAGGGATCCCCGTGGGTATTCGCTAACTTTCAAAAGGAGCGCTACTACCGCCAGGAGGCACGGCGCTACCAGCGCATCAGCGCAATGGCCCAAGACGTGTTTGTGTTGGCGACCCCAGAAAAGGATTTTGCTCAGACAGACCTGCCCTACCACACCATTCCCTTGGATCCAGAGGATCCCTTGGTGCAGGAGTGGCACTTGATCGTCATCGATGCCCACTATGCCACCTGCCTCGTGTGTCGAGAACGCTTGCAGATGCAGCGGGAGCGTCCTTGGCAAAGCAGCGATATGGATGCAGCTCGCCAATTTGATGGGATCTGGTCATTTGATCGTCAGATTACAGTCCAAGCGGCTTTGGCCCTGTTGCCCAAGATCCTCAGTTACCGACCGGATCTGGAACCTCGCCTTGAGCCCCTTCGCCAGTACCTCAAGGGATCCCCGCAAAACTCCGCCAGCCAACTGAATCCAGGCCCCTTTACCGAGCGGCTGATCACCTATCTCCAGGCAGGGCAATACAAACTGCAGCGGGCCTACCGCACCATTCGGGTGCAAGAGCGCAAAGAGCATCTGATCAACCGCATCAGCAGTGCCATTCGCCAGTCTTTGGATCCCGGCGAGATTTTGGCAATTGCTGTGCAGGAGCTGGGGCAGGTGGCAGAGGTGGGGCGATGTTTGATCTACCGTTACGATGGCCAGGCCCCTGCTGTTCAGATTGAGCAGGAGTACCGCACCCTAACGATGGGCAGCCTTAAGGGATCCCTGTGGCCTCTTCCCAGCAACCCTTTTTTGCGGGAGGCAGTAGCCTCGGCACAAGCGGTGTGCTGCGAGGATACCCAAAAGGATCCCCGCCTGCAGCGAGTGCCGGAGCTGTGGCAGCCGGCCCAAATTCGGGCTTGGGTGGCCATGCCGATTCTCTATCAAGGGCGGTTGCTGGGCCTATTGGAGCTACACCACGAACACCCTCACCGCTGGCAGCCGGCCACTCTGGAGTTGGCAGAAGCCATTGCCAACCAAGTGGGGGTAGCCCTCTTGCAGGCAGAAGCCTATCAGCACCTAGAAGAGCTCAATCGCCAGTTGGCAGCTCTGGATCAGGCCAAATCAGAGCTGATTGCCGTGACCGGACACGAGCTGCGCACCCCGCTGTCCACCATTCAGGTGTGTTTGGAGTCTTTGGCCAGCGACCCCGACATGCCCCTGGAGATGCGCCAGGAAATGTTGAACACAGCCCTGCAAGATGCCGATCGGCTGCGGGAGTTGGTGCAGGACTTTCTCACCCTCTCCAAGCTGGAAAGTGGTCGCGTTCGCTGGCATATCGAGCCGTTGTCTGCTCAAGAATGTGTGGAGCTGGCCCTGAGCAATGTCAAAGCGCGACGGCGGCACGAAGACTTGCCCACCATCGAGCAGGTGCTGCCCAAACGGCTGCCAATGGTTAGGGCGGATGGGGAGTGGCTGGTGGAGGTGTTGCGTAAGCTGCTGGACAATGCCTGCAAATTTACCCCTTCCACCGGACGGATCTGGATTCGGGCAGAAGTGGAGCCACCAGCCGGTGGATCGACGGGGGCGATGGTGAAGTTCACTGTTGCCGACACCGGGCGCGGCATTGAGCCAGACCGGTTGCAAGCCATCTTCGAGCGGTTTTATCAAGCAGAGGGATCCCTGCGGCGCTCGGTGGGTGGGACGGGCTTGGGGCTAGCCATTTGCCGACTGATCATTGAGGCCATGGGGGGGCGCATCTGGGCAGAATCGGGGGGGATCAATCAGGGCAGTGCCTTCCACTTCACCCTGCCGATAGCGCACCCACACACCCAAGGACAGCCCTCGATCGCTGCTTGAGACTCGAAAGGTGAAGGACCACCGGCCCACTTTGCCTCTGGGATCCACCTGGCAAATTCCAGCTCGAATATCAAATCCCACAAATGGCAATAAAGCTGTTCCCCAGCCCCCCTCTTCTTTGGCAGAAGGGCTGAGAGTGGTCGCGTCAGCGGCGCGGAGCGCTTGGGGAACGAGGTACCTATTGGGCGCGCCTCAAACGGGCTTGGAATGATCCGACAAACTCAGGCAGTGCTCCCGAATGGCTTGTAAGTTCAGGGCCAAATCTTGGCAAATGCGGCGCTCCACCAGACCGACAGGCATTCTGCGGGGAGGCTTGACCTGCAGGTGGTAGGTGAGCAAGGTTTGATGGGCCGACCAATCGGCCAGATCCCAAAACCCCTCGAAGATAAGAAAATCCCCTTGTGTTTTTTGGAAGCGAAGCTGCTGAGGAAAGATCTCCTCGATAGCCAGCACCACCGCAGCAGAAAATTGGGCAAATAAAACCTTTTGGGATCCCACTTGACGTACCAGTGTGCGGCCATTCTCACGGCCAATGACGCGACTTTCCACCAAGTTGGGAATAAACTCCGCCAGATGGTCGTAGTCGGTCAAAACCTGCCAGACCTGCTGCCGCTCCACCGGAATCAGGACGCGACCTCGCACTTGGCAGCGGCGCTCCCCCAAATCCTCCACCTCCACCTGGATGTCTGAGGACTCCGTCCCGCTGACGCCAGCAGGAATGGGGATCCCATCTTCTGGGGTGGGGTCTTGGGGATCCCATTCAGGGTCAGAAGGCATGGCGAGAACTTCAGTCGCGTAGGTGCTGTAGAGCAGTGCGGAAACCGGAGAGGGAATCGATTTTTGACTGGACAAACCATTCGCCAGCAGTTCCAATAGGCTGCCCCCCTGTGTTTTCTATTGTATCAGGGAACTGTATAGCAGATAACGAACTCTAGGGGAGAAGGGCCTGGAACCAACCGACGATCACCTGCCAAACCTGTTCTAGAAGGGTAAAGGGATCCCGCAACTCCTGCAGCACCTGCCGCGGGCCAATTCTAAAGACCATGTACAACACGGCCAAGATGATTACAATCCCCACCGTTGTCCAGATGGCCTCTCGAACCACCCGCACCCAAAAAACCAGCATAAAAATGGCGATGGCTACAGCGGCAACCAGCGGCAATGTGTCCAGTACCATCGGATCCCACCTCGTTTGGCTCAGATGTTTCAGATTTAACTCCACTGTAGCCAGCTTGAAGTAAACTACCCGACCCTGACTGCTTCGCAGTACAGGGCGGGCTTTCGGCAGCCCTGCAGTTGGCAAGCCAACCACGAACCTCTAGGCTGGTTTACGGCAGCCCCCAAAAGCGCAATCACCTTCGCACCATTCAAGTCCGCATCCCCTTCCCAACCGCAGTGCCCGCATTTGAACTGCTTACCCTTGCGATAGGATTGAGCGGAGTCGGGATGAATATGCAGGCACTTGTG